>VBLM01000573.1 GCA_005879095.1 Deltaproteobacteria bacterium | reverse complement strand
CCCGGCGCTCGGCCTGGGCCGCTGCGGCGCTGGCGCGCGACCCCTATACCCGCGCCTTCCGCGATCAGCTCGACCGCGTCCGCCCTCTCCCCCAGGTGCCGGAGTGGGAGCGCATCGCCACCGACCTCCGGCTGGTGATGGAGATGGTGGTGCGCGGCGACATCCCTGCCGCCCAGGTGGCGCAGGAGATGGATGCGCGCGCCGACCGCATCCTCGAGAAACGCCGCTGGATGCTCGATCGGAAGGCGCGTCCATGAAGCCGACGCACGCGGCCTGGCTGTTCGTGGCACCCGCGCTCCTTGCCATCGCGGTGTTCTTCGTGGTGCCGGTCGCGGCAGCGCTGGTGATGAGCGGCACCGACTTCGACATCTACGCGCTCGCCGACCTGCGCAACGTGCGCTTCATCGGGCTCGCCAACTACATCCAGCTGCTGCAGAGGCCGCTCTTCTGGCAGGCGCTGCTCAACACGCTCTTCTTCGTGGTGGTCGGCGTGCCGCTCTCCGTTGCCGCCTCGCTGTTAGCGGCGCTCCTGTTGAACTCGCCCCTGGCGCGCTTCAAGGGCGCGTATCGCACCGCGCTCTTCGTGCCGGTGGTGACCACGGTCGCGGCGGTAGCGGTGATGTGGCGCTTCCTCCTGCACACCCGCTACGGGTTTTTGAACTACAGCCTCTCGTCGTTGGGCTTCTCGCCGATCGACTGGCTGGGCAATCCGCACTGGGCGATGCCCGCGATCATGCTGCTCTCGGTGTGGAAGAACTTCGGCTACAACATGATCATCCTGCTCGCGGGCCTGCAGGCGATTCCCAACGATCAGTACGAAGCCGCGCGCCTGGACGGCGCCGGGCCGTGGGCCGTGTTCCGCCACATCACGCTGCCATCGCTAGGGCCGATGCTGCTGATGGTCAGCATTCTCACCATGGCGGCCCATTTCCAGCTCTTCGCCGAACCGTACGTGATGACGCAGGGCGGTCCGGCGCAGCGCACGGTCACCGTGCTGTATCTGATGTACGAAGAGGGCTTCAAGTGGTGGAGCCTCGGCACCGGCTCGGCGGTTGCCTTCGTGCTCTTCCTCTTCATGTTCGGGTTCACGCTGCTTCAAATCAGGGCCGCCCGGCGCTGGGGGACGGCATGAGGGGGCGTCTCGGTTTCCTCGGGGTCAACGCCGCGCTGGCCGCGCTGGCGGCGCTCACCCTGTTCCCGCTCGCCTGGATGGTGTGTGCGTCCTTGATGGTTCCCGGCGAGGCGAGCACCTATCCGCCGCCCGTCTTGCCGGCCTCCGCCACGCTCGAGAATTACCGGGTGCTGTTTGCCGAGCACGGCCTGGTCCGGCAGGCCTTCAACAGCCTGCTGATCTCGCTGCTCGCCACCGCGCTGTCGTTGCTCTTCAACCTGAGCGCGGGCTACGCCTTCGCCAAGCTGCGCTTCTGGGGGCGCGAGCGCATCTTCCGCCTCCTGCTCGGCGCGCTGGTGATCCCGGCGCAGATCACCATGATGCCGCTCTTCTTCATGCTGAAGCGGATGGGCCTCGTGAACAGCGTCCCCGGCGTGCTGGTGCCCTGGCTCGCGAGTGTGTTCGGCATTTATCTGGTGCGGGAGTACGCGCGGTCGATCCCCGACGAGCTCCTCGAGGCCGCGCGCATGGACGGCGCGGGAGAGTGGCGCATCTTCGTGAAGGTGGTGTTGCCGCTCTTGAAGCCCATCATCGTGACCCTGGCGGTGATCGCCTTCATGGGCTGCTGGAACGACTTCATGTGGCCCCTCGTCGTGCTCACCGATCGCGACATGCAGACCTTGCCGGTCGCGCTCGCCACCTTGTCGCGCGAGCATGTGCAGGACGTCGAGCTGATGATGGCCGGCGCCGTGATCACGGTGCTGCCGGTCCTCGTGCTCTTCTTCGCCCTGCAGCGGTACTACATCCAGGGCCTGCTGGTCGGGAGCGTGAAGGGATGATCGCGGCGGCTCTGACCATGGCCGTCCTCGCCGACGCTTCCTCGTGGAAGGCGATCGCATCCGAGCAGGTGGAGGCCGCGATCCATCGCGATCCAGACGGCAGCGTTTGCCTCGACTACGACTTCGGAAACGTCTCCGGCTATGCGGTCATGCGGCGTCCGATGCCCGTCCGGTGGCCTCGCGCCTTCGCCTTGCGGGTGCGGATCAAGGGGCGCGGCGGCTTGAACGACTTCCAGCTCAAGCTGGTGGACGCGAGCGGCGACAACGTCTGGTGGGTGAACCGGCCGGGCTATGCCCTGCCTCGGGAGCTGACCGAAGTCACCTTCAAGGAGAGACACTTCAGCTTTGCCTGGGGGCCGGCCGCCGACAAAACGCTGGCGCGGACGGAGACCCTGGAGCTCGCCGTGGCCGCGGGGCGCGACCGCGGTAAGGGCGCGCTCTGCATCGCGAAGGTGGTGCTCGAGGAGCGCGAGGCCGATCCGGCCGTCTGGCCGGACCCTCGGGTCCGCAAGCGCGGGCGCACGCTCGAGCTCGATCTTGTCCGGCTGCGCGAATTCAATGGGCTGTTGCTGCAGTGGCCGGTGCGTCACGTCGACTACGACGTGCTGGCATCGCCGGAGGCGCGGCGGTGGACGGTCCTGCGCCGCGTCCGCCGCAGCTCAGGCGGCTTCGACGCGCTCTACCTCCCGGAGAGCGAGGCGCGATTTGTGGAGATTCGCGCGTTGGACGCGGCGGCGCCACTGCGGGTCGAGCTGCGCGACAGCAAGCAGTGGCCCGACTTCAACGCCGTCCTCTCCGAGCTGGCGCGTCATACGCCGCGCGGCCACGTCCCGCGGACCTTCCTCGGCGAGCAGAACTACTGGGCGCTGGTGGGAGTTGCCGGGGGCGGAGAGCGCTCGGGGCTGCTGAGCGAGGATGGTGCGCTGGAGATCGGACGGGGCGGCTTCAGCGTGGAGCCGGCCGTCCTCACCGAGGGGCAGCTCGTGACCTGGCCCGACGTGCAGATCGTCCATTCGCTGCGCGACGGAGATCTGCCCCTCCCGGAGGTGCACTGGCGACACGGCGGGTTCGCCCTCGACATCGCGGCGGCGGGCGAGGGGCGGCCGGAAGCGCCGCAGCTGCTGGCGCGGTACGCGCTGACCAATACCTCCGGCTCGGCGCGCGCGTTCACGCTGCTGCTGGCCGTGCGTCCGTGGCAGGTGAACCCGCCGCAGCAGTTCCTCAACACGCCGGGAGGCGCGAGTCGCATCGACCGGCTGCGCTGGCAGGCACCGCGGCTGACCGTCAATGACAAGGCGCTGACCTTCGCGGAGGTGCCCAGCCGCGTCACCGCCATGCCTCTCGCCTCTGGCATCGACCTGCGTCCGCTGCGCGACGCCCCGGCCCTGCACGATCTCACCGATGAGCAGGGCCACGCCTCGGCGCTGCTCCAGTGGGAGCTGACGCTGCAGCCGGGCGAGACGCGCGTCCTCCACTGGAGCGCTCTGCTCGGCGCCGACCCCGCGCCCGCTGGCGCGCAGCCCATCGACGAGCGCATGGACCAGGTGGCCGCAGGCTGGCGCGCGCGCCTCGGCAAGATGGAGCTGACCTTGCCTGCATCTTCGCGCGAGCTGGCCGACACGCTGCGGACCGCCCACGCCAACATCCTGATCTCGGCGGACCGCGCCGCGCTCGAGCCGGGCACGCGCTCGTATGCGCGCTCCTGGATCCGCGACGGCGCGATGATGGTTGCGGGCCTCTTGCGCCTGGGCGAGCTCGACGCTGCGCGCGACTACGTGGACTGGTTTGCCAGGTTCGTGTTCGCCTCGGGCAAGGTGCCGTGCTGCGTGGATGCGCGCGGCCCCGACCCCGTGGTCGAGAACGACAGCCACGGTGAGTATCTCTACGCGGTGGCCGAAGTGTGGCGGCACTCGAGGGACCAGGCCTTCCTCGCTCGGCACTGGGACGTCGTGCAGCGGGTCGTCACCTGGCTCGAGGGCTTGCGGCAGAGCACGCGCACCGCTCAGTTCGCGCCGAACCTGCGCGGCCTCTTCCCCCCTTCGATCAGCCACGAAGGCTACTCGGACAAGCCCGCCTTCTCCTACTGGGACGACTTCTGGGCGCTGCGCGGCTACAAGGATGCGGTCGTCATCGCGCAGGCCCTGGGCGAGACGGCGCGGGCGGCGCAGTGGGCGCACTGGCGCGACGAGTTCGAGGCCGAGCTCGCACAATCGATCGAGGCCACCGCCGCGCGCTTCGGCATGGACGCCATCGCGGGCGCGGCTGACCGCGGGGACTTCGACCCGACGTCGACATCAGTGTCCCTGAACCCCGCGCAGGCGCGCGTCTCACCCCGGATCCTGAAATCCACGTTCGAGCGCTACTGGCAGGAGTCTCGGCAGCGCGCCGACGGGACCCGACCGTGGAAGGATTACACGCCCTACGAGCTGCGCAATGTGGGAGTGCTGGTGCGGCTGGGGCAGCCCGGGAGAGCGCACGAGCTCCTGAAGTTCTTCATGCACGATCGGCGGCCTCCGGGCTGGAACCAGTGGGCCGAGGTCGTGCTGCGAGAGCCGCGGGAGCCGCACTTCCTCGGCGACATGCCGCATGCC
>VBLM01000575.1:3885-6084 GCA_005879095.1 Deltaproteobacteria bacterium | reverse complement strand
CGCCCTCTGCCAACGCGCGAGCGATGTGTTTGGCCTTGTTATCGGTCCCCGCTTCCGGCGAGGGCGAGGGCGCCCCGCCCCAGATCAGCTCTTCGACGGCCTGGTGCCCGAGCGCGTGCGCCACCGCGCCGAGATTGAAAGCCGGCGGCACCGCCTGCTGCGCGGTGGTCGCGGGTGCGAAAAAGGTCGCCATCGGCGGGTAGTACAGCTCGCCCTCAGGCAGCGGCGAGAGGCCGTTTTCATCGGCCAGGTCGGCGTGCGCCACGATCGGCCGCGACGGCAGCGTGGTGAGACCCCAGTCGGCGAGCGCCTTCCGCGCTTTCTCCATGTTGTAGTACGTGCTGAGGAGCTCGAGCGAGGCGAAGTCCTCGGGGTAGACGATGTCGTTGAGGACGTTCCACGAGACGTCGACCTGCGCCGGCGGCATCTTGATGAAGGCCGATCGCAGCGAGTCGACGCTGGCGCCGCCCGCCTTGATGGCGGCCGTCGAAACCCGCACCTTCCCGCCCGCCGTCACGTCGCCGGAGCTGCCCTTCAGGTGCCGCAGGCTGGTGAGCGAATTGACCCGCACTTGAGCCAACTTGAAGGCCTGCTTGTTGACGTCGAAGGTGATGGCGACCGCCGAAAAGGGCGAGGCCATATCGCCCCCGCAGGCGCACAGCGCCGCCGCGCAGGCCAGCAGATGCAGCGGCTTCATCCGCGCGCGGCCTTCCGCTTCCGCGCGACCAGGGCCTCGACGGTCTGGCTGATTCGCTGGCTGAGGATGAGCATCTCGCCGACGTCGGTGGGCGCCTGCTGCTTGTGGCCGTTGTCGAGGTAGAGCATGTGCGAGACGCGGCCCTTGTGCAGGATGGGGAAGAGCAGCGAGCTCAACGGCACCTTCTTCCCCAGCGTGGCGAGGAAGCGGATGTTGAGCGGCGTCTTCTGCAGCGGGCCCATGTAGTGGCTGCGGGTCTTGACCACCAGCGAGAAGGCCGACTCGGCCGCGAGCGGGATGGCCACCTGCCGCGCCGCACCGTTGTCGAGTCCTTCGCCGAGGCCGTCCCAGCCGAGCGCGACGCCGCCCTGCACTTGCAGGAGCAGCGCGCGGGCGGCCTTGCTGCGGGAGGCGCGCAGGACGATGTGGGCGATCGAGTCGCGATCGGTGACGCCTTCGAGCGCCTCGAGCGCCTGCTTGAACTCGAGCGGTGACTCGTCGCGCTCCGGCCGCGGCGGAGGCGCTTCGACGTCGTCCCAGGTGACCGGCTGGAGCGGGGCCTCGGCCTCGATCCCGGCTTCCGCTTCGGCGGCTTCGGCGGCGCGGGCTTGCGCGGGAGCCGGCTGGACCGGCTCGCCGATGATCGCGTCCGCCGGCAATTCCTCGAGGATGGCATCTGCCGGAAGCTGCTCGAGCTTCTCCGGCGCCGGCGGCTGCTGCGGCGTCATCACCGGCGGTCCCGCCGGCCGGGCGGCCTGCGATTGCCACGACGGCGCCGGCTGTTGCTGCTGCTGCGGCATGGGCGCGTACTGGTACCCGGGAGGCGGCGGCGGGTAGTTCGGCACCAGCTGATAGCCGGGCGGCGGTGGCGGATAGTTCGACGGCTGCAGCGCCGGAACGCCGTGCGGCGGCGTGGTCCAGGCTGGGATCGACGGCGGCGGCTGCGGCGGCGCAGCGCGCCCCTGCACCACCTGGTTGTAGATGTCGTTGAACGCGCTCTCGTCGATCAGCTCCGGCGCCTCCTCGACGACCGCGCCCTTCTCCTTCTCTTTCTTCTTGCGCCGCTGCTCACGCCCCTCTTCGGGGACCACGCCGAAATCGAGCGCGCGCATCTGCCGGGTCGCCCCGTAGTGCGCGCGCAGCAGCTGGAAGATCCTGAATTCAGGCGCAATTACGGGAACGCACGCACGCCCGGTCTTCGAGGAAAGCTGATCGAACGCCGCCACGTCGATCTGGCAACAGAGGACCTTGAGCCGGCGCTTCTCCAGCTTCCACGGCACGATCTCCTGCCGGTCGGCGATGTGCTTCGGGATCGCGTTGATCACCGACGGTTCGACGTCGAGGTTCCCGAACGCCACCTCCGCGCCCATCTGCTTGCCGAGCGCGTGCGCCAGCTGCTCCTCGATCACCAGCTGCAGCTCGAGCAGGTTGGTGCCCAGCCTGCCGCCGTACAAGACCTGCCAATCCAGCGCCTCTTCGAGGCCTTCCTGGGTGAGGTGTCC
>VBLM01000575.1:0-3805 GCA_005879095.1 Deltaproteobacteria bacterium | reverse complement strand
CCGTCGCGTGCGCCCTGCTGCTCGCCTGCGCGCACCGCCGCACGGCCGAGCAGGAGGCGATGGTCAAGCGCGCCGACTGCGTCGAGCTGCTCAAGGCGGCTGACGCGGCCCGGGCGCAGAAGCAGCCGGAGCTGGCGGCCGACCTGGCCTCCGCCTGCACGGCCGACAAGCTGGCGGCACTGTTGGATCAGGTCCCTCCGGCGCAGGCCCTGCTCTGGTGCGGCCGCGCTGCCGCGGCGCAGCAGAAGGGCTGCGGGCCCGCTCGCATTGCCGAGCTGGCGGCGAAGCTGAACCCGCGTCTGACCATCGGTCCGAGCGACGAGTCGACACCGCTCGATCCGCTTCTCGGCGGCGCGCTCGGCGAGCTCGGCAAGGATCTGAACCTCTCGTGGAGCGCGCAGGACCCGGACGTCGTCGTCGGCAAGCTCGCGGTCGCGGTCGAGCACGCGACGAGCAGCACCATCGCCACGGTCGCCGACGCCAAGGGCAAGAAGGTCCGCGTGCCGGCCACGCAGCATCGGTTCGTGGCCAGGTCCGAGGCCCAGGTCGTGCTGGGAAGCAAGACCCGCACCCTGCGCGCGCAGGAAGAGGCGCGCGACCTGACCTGGGAAGCAGCACCCAAGCTCGCGGTCGCCGCCAAGTTCGACCCCTCGGTCCCGCCGGAAGCCGAGCTGAAGAAGCGCGCGGTGCTGGCCTGGGTTCGGACGCTGGCGAGGGCGCTCGCGGCCAACCCGCCCGAGGGCGTGGACATCACCGACGAGAAGGGCTGCGTCGCCTACGGGCTGTCGTTGAACCTCACCTCGGGCGATCCGGCGGCCGCTGCCAGCGGCTCGGGCGATCCGGCCAAGGTGGCCGCCTGTGAAAAGTTGCTCGGCGAACCGCCGGGCGCGGGGATTCCGGTGCCATGAGCGACATACAGGAAGACTGGCGGCTGCAGGGTCAGGAATGGCTGCGCGAAGAGCTCTTGCGGTACGAGCAGTACAAGCCGCAGAAGGCCGGCTCCGAACACGACCACTGCGAGTTCTGCTGGACGCGGTTTCGCACCGTGGCGAAAGAAGGCGTGGCCACCGAAGGCTACGTCACACCCGATCGCCGCTGGATCTGCGAGAGCTGCTACGAGGACTTCAAGCTGCTGTTCGACTGGATTTTGGAGATATGAAACTGCAACTGCGTAGGCGCTAAGCCGCCTTCGGCGGCCGCGCCTAGCCGGGCTCCGCGGCTTCGCTCTGGACGACTTCGAGTTGCGACTGCAGCCGGTCGAGCATCGTCTTCAGCTCGGACTTCGCGATCGCCTTCGCCAGCGCGTCCTTCGGCGCAACGACCTTCCGCTTGACGAGATCGAAGAGCGCGTCGTTGAGCGTCACCATCCCCTGCGCGCGGCCGGTCTGCATCATCGACGGGATCTGGAACGTCTTCCCCTCGCGGATCAGGTTGGCGACCGCGGGATTGACGATCAGCACCTCCTGCGCCGCCGCCCGCCCGCCGCCGATCTTCTTGGTCAGCGTCTGCGCGATCACCGCCTTGAGCGACTCCGACATCATGGTGCGGATCTGCGCCTGCCGGTCCGCCGCGAACTGGTCGATGATGCGATCCACCGTCGACGGCGCGGTGTTGGTGTGCAGCGTGCCGAAGACGAGATGTCCGGTCTCGGCTGTCTCCAGCGCAATGGAGATTGTCTCCAGGTCGCGCAGCTCGCCCACCAGCACGATGTCGGGATCCTCGCGCAGCGCCGCTCGCAGCGCCGCCTTGAAACCCGCCGTGTGGACGCCGACCTCCCGCTGGTGCACGAGGCACCGCTTGTGCGGATGGACGAACTCGATCGGGTCCTCGATGGTGATGATGTGATCGTCGCGATTGCGGTTGATGTAGTCGATCATCGCCGCCAGCGTGGTCGACTTGCCCGACCCGGTCGGCCCGGTCACCAGCACCAGACCCTTGTGCAGAAAACAGAGGTCGAGAATGTGCCGTGAAAGCGCCATGTCTTCGGCGCTCATCACGTGCGCAGGAATCTGGCGAAGCACCGCGCCGATGCCGTTGCGATCGGCGAAGAGGTTGACCCGGAAGTGCGCCGATTCGGTCTCGTAGGCGAAGTCGGTGTCCTTCGTCGCCAGCCACTGCTCGCGGTTCTGCTGGGGCGCGATGGAGAAGAGCATCTCGCGCAGGCGCTCGTCGGTCACCTCGCCGTACCCTTCGAGCTGGACTACGTCTCCGTCGAGCCGCAGGCAGGGGGCAAAGCCGGTGGTGAGATGGAGATCCGAGGCCTTTTTCTCGACGGTCAGCTCGAGCAGCTGGTGCATGGCGGCCGCGGCCTGGTCGGGCGCGCCCTCGACGTGCAGCGCTTTTATCTCCGGCTCTGCCCTCGGCACCGGCTGCACCTGCACCCGTTTCAGCTCGACCGCGTGGTAACCGGCGTGGACCATCGAGATCGGAGCCGCGGCCGGCTCCTCTTTCGGCGCCGCCGGCTCGAACGTCACCCGCACGCCCTCGCCACTGGGCTCGACGCGGCACCGCACCCGCCCGCCCGGCGCCTGGTACTCGAAGTCGTGCGAGTCGAAGACAGTAAAGGTCTCTCGCTGGTACGCCGGCACCAGCTCAGGCGCCCGCGATCTGCGCCGTCGTCAGCGAGCGAGCCATGGCCGGCCGGATCTTGTCGCCCTTGACGATGGCCGCCGGCGCGCCGGTCTCGAGCAGCAGGACCTCGGCGCCTTCCTTGAAAATCAGATCGATGAACGGATCGAGCCGTGCCATTACGCCCTCGCCTCTCCCTTCAGGAATTTCTCGAGCGTCGCGTCGAGGGCGCGTGTTTCGAGCGGCTTCGTCAGATACCCGTCGAACCCGGCCTTGCGGGCCCGCTCCTCGTCGCCGCGCATCGCCAGCGCGGTGAAAGCGATGAGCGGAATCCGCGACGTCTCCGGATCGGCCTTGAGCTCGCGCGCCGCGGTGATGCCGTCCTTGACCGGCATCGCCAGGTCCATCAGGACCAGGTCGGGCTGCTCGACCTTGGCCACCCGCGTCCCCTCCTGGCCGTTGCGCGCCAGCAGCACCCGGCAGCCGCGGCGTTCGAGCAGCGTGCGGGCCAGCTCGCGGTTGAGATCGTGGTCGTCGACCACCAGCACCGTCGCGCGCGCCCGTGCCGGCTCGGGCGCCGGACAGAGCCGCTGTACCGCTTCCAGCAGCTTGCCGGCATCGATCGGCTTGACGAAGCACTCCGCAGCGCCCAGCTCTCGCGAACGCCTCGTCTCCTGCACGACCGAGACGACGATCACCGGGATCTGCGCGGTCTTCTCGTCCTTCTTCAGATCGCGCAGCACGCGCAGGCCGTCCTCGCCCTGCGGCAGGATGAGGTCGAGCAGGATCAGCTGCGGCTTGAGCCGTCGCGCCAGCTCGAGCGACTCGTGCTCGCGTCCCGCCTCAGCCACGGCATAGCCCGCGCCCTCGAGGTGGAAGCGCAGGAGGCGCGCGTTGGCCGCGTCGTCCTCGACGACCAGCACCAGCGGCTTTTCCACGGTGCGCGAAGTGCCGTTGACCGGCGCGGCTTCGCCCTTCACCGCCGGCATGGCTGGCGCGTCGATCGCCAGGCGTTCGTCGGCCGGCAAGAGGAACCAGAAGGTCGACCCGCGGCCGACCTCGGTGTCGACGCCGACGTCGCCACCCTGGTATTCGACCAGCCGCCGGGTGATGGCGAGGCCGAGGCCGGTCCCCTCGTGCTTCTTGACCAGCGGCGACTCGCCCTGCACGAACGGCTTGAATAGCTCGGATCGGACATTGTCGGCGATGCCCGGCCCCTGGTCGGCGACCCAGAAGC
>VBLM01000574.1 GCA_005879095.1 Deltaproteobacteria bacterium | reverse complement strand
CGCCGACGGCAATGCCAACCTCGCCATCGGCGGCGGCGACGGCGACGACGATTTCCACGGCGTCGTCTCCGAAAAGCTGATCTTCACCGCCCACCACGCCGGCGCCGCGCCGGAGCTGCGCATCGCCGGCGCCGACGGCGCGGGCGTCCTCGCGCGCGCGGGCAGCAAAGGCCTGCTCCTCTCCGGCAACACGGTCGTGGCCGCTCGCGCCGACCGATTCGACAAGGTCGGCCTCGACCTGTTCGTGAAACCGGTCTCGCTGCTGTCCGGCGCGCAGGTGCTGGCGCTGCTGCCCGACGGCCGCGTCGCCGGCTTCGTCAAGGGCGCGGGGGTGATGGCCGACGGCCAGGTGCTCGACGACTTCAGCGCCGACACGGTCGTCGCCGCGCACGCGTTCTCCGACCGGCTGGTCTACACCGCCAACAACTTCACCGGCTCGTACTTGCGGTCGGCCCGCCTCGACGCTGGCGGCGCGGTCACGCTCTCGGAAGGCCACGGCCAGGAGCTGCTTTTCGAGTCCGAGCTGCCCGGCGATCGGGTACTCTTTTATCGCACCAAGGCCACCGAGCCCGGCGGCTGGCTCTCCACCGTCTCCCTCGGCGGGGGCGGCGAGCGCGTGGTCGGCGACGACCTCACCGGCACCCGCAAGGCCGCCGATCAGGACTTCGGCGGCGTGACCAGGGCGGGCCGGCTGATCTTCGAGGCCGAGCTGGAAGAAGGAACGGCGCCCGGGCTGTTCATCGTTGAGCCCGGCGGGGAGGTGCGCTCCTTGACTGCGGGGGGAACGTCCGCCACCCTGTCGGCGCTCGTGGAGTCCCCCGCTCCGAACTGACGAAAGGAAAGCCCTCATGCGCCGTCTCGCCCTCCTCGCTCTCGCCTTCGCCGCCGGAGCGGCGCGGGCCGACGGCCTCGATCGCGACACGCTCTTGACCGATTCGCCCGCGGTGCCGAATGCGGGCACCGTGCGCGTGACCGGCGGCGCCACCGGTTCGAGCAGCGATGCCACCTCGACCGGCGGCAACACGGGTACCTCCGGCATCAGCGGCAGCGTGGGCTGGACGCCGATCGCGAACGTCAGCGGCGACGTCGGCGCCTACACGCAGATCGGCGCGAGCGGCGGCGTCTCCGCCCGCGCGCGGTATCAGATCCTTTCTCAGTCGAGCGCGGGCATCGACCTCTCGGCCGGCGTGCGCTTCAAGACCGTCAGCTGGCACGCCTCGTCGGCGCCGAGGACCGACTCGAACGGCGAGATCGAGATGCTCGTCGCCGCCGGCCGCCGATTCGGCAAGTTCGAGCTGGTCCTGAACGGCGTCTTCGGCGTCGAGACCGGCGGCGGCGGCGGCAAGGACATCGAGGCCAAGGGCTTCGCCGGCTGGCGCTTCAACGAGGCGGTCCGCGCCGGCCTCGACTCGCGGCTGCAGGCGGAAGTCTCCGACACGGAGAACACGGTCGGCGCCGTCCCGACCGGGCGTGACTACGATCTCACCGCCGGCCCTGCCGTCTCCTGGATGGTCACCCGCACGGTGCAGGTGCAGGCCCTGCTCGGCGTCGCACAGCCGAAGAAGACCGACCTGACCACCCCGGTCGGCGTGGTCTCGGCCAGCATCGACTTCTAGCGTTTGTTCGTCCTGGGCCATCTGGGGATCGGGAGCCGGCTGCTGTTCAGCCTGCGCACACGGCTGCCGGCCGGCTGGCTCTACCTGGGCTGCCTGTTGCCCGACTTGATCGACAAGCCGCTCTTCTACGTGCCGCTGCTGGTCATGCACCGGCAGCTTCCGCTCATCACCGGCACGCGCACCTTTGGCCACACCGGCTTGTTCCTGCTGGCCTGGCTGATTCTCGCTCTCGCCCTGCGGCGTCCCTGGATCTGGGCAGTCTTCGCCGGTCTCGTGACGCACTTCGCGCTCGACATCGCCGGCGAGATGGTGACGGACGCCGACCCGGAGTCATCGATCTGGCTCGCCTTCTTTTTCCCCGCCTTCCCAGAGCGCATACGTGATCGCGGGCGAGCTCATCGGCGGCGCGCTGCTGCTCTACACCCGGTGGCGACATCGCGACCTGCGAGCTTGAATGAGCAGACATCGGTGGGGTTATCATCCAGCCATGCTCCGCCTTGCCCTCGGTTCGATGCTGCTTGCCGGCTGTGCCGCGAGCACGCTGGTCGGAGCGAGCACGGTCACCGCGGCAGCGATGGGCACCTCCGCGCTGCAGCGCAAGGCCGGCGGCTGCTACGCCGTGTGCGCAAGCGGAACCACCTGCAACCCGCGCAGCGGCCTTTGCGAGCGAATGCCCTGCGACGGTCTCTGCGGCGCGGACCAGCACTGCGAGGTCACCGCCATCGAGAGCAAATGCGCTCCCGGGCCGCCGTCCGACGTCGTCTCGACGGCGCCGGGGAGAGGCAAGACCCTCCCGGTGCTTCCGGCGCCGCCACCCGTCGAGGGCGGTCCGCCGCAGATCGTTCCGGCAGCGGAGCAGCACCCTCCGAACGACAAATGATCAGTCTTCGTACCCCGCCCGCCGGAGCCCCTTCGTCGACTGGGTCCAGCCCGGTTCGACCCGGACGTGCAGCTGGAGGAAGACCTTCGCGCCGAGGAGCCGTTCGATCTCGATCCGAGAGCGCGTGCCGATCTCCTTCAGCCGCGAGCCGCGCTTGCCGATCACGATCGCCTTCTGGCTGTCGCGCTCGACCAGCACCGTGGCCGTGATGCGCACCAGACCACGCGGGCCGACGGCGCGCTCTGACTCGTCGAACTCCTCGATCAGGACCGCCGTCGAGTATGGAATTTCCTGCCCCGTCTGGCGAAGGATCTGCTCGCGGATCAACTCCGCGCACAGGTCCCGCTCGGAGCGGTCGGTCCACTGGTCGGCCGGAAACATCGCCGGCCCTTCGGGCAGGTATTTGACCACCGCGTCGAGAAAGCCGTCCACGTTCTCGCCCTTCAGCGCCGAGAGCGGATAGATCTCGGTCCAGGCGTGCAGGTCCTTCCAGCGATCGATGAGCGGCAGAAGCGCCCGCCGCGGCAGCGTGTCGATCTTGTTGATCACCAGCAGCGTCGGCTTGTGCGCGCCCACCACCTGGTCGAGCGCCTTGCGCGTCCCGCTGTCGATGGCCGGCGTCCCGGCTCGCGTCGGCCAGGGTCTGCAGCGCTTTCTGGACCATGCGCGCGTTGAGCCCGCCGCGCGCGGAATGCAGGCCGGGCGTGTCGAGGAGCGCGACTTGCGCGTCGGGCCGCGTGACCACGCCGAGAATGCGGCCGCGCGTCGTCTGCGGCTTGGGCGAGACGATGGCGACTTTCTGCCCGACCAGCCGGTTGAGCAGCGTGCTCTTCCCGACGTTGGGCCGGCCGACGATCGCCGCGAAACCTGCTTTCAAGGAACTTTCGCGGACCGCACGATGTCGACCTTGTCGAGCCGGGTCTGGCTGTTTCCGGCCCGCGCGATCTGCGGCACCAGGTCGCCGCCCTTCACCACCTCGCCGAAGATGGTATGCCGGTTGTTCAGGTGCGGCGTCGGCACCTCGGTAATGAAGAACTGCGAGCCGTTGGTGTTCGGTCCGGCGTTGGCCATCGCCAAGAGGCCCGGCTTGTCGAACTTCTTGCCGCTCGAGAACTCGTCTTCGAACTTGTAGCCGGGCCCGCCGGTGCCGGTGCCGAGCGGGTCGCCGCCCTGGATCATGAACTGCGGGATCACCCGGTGAAACAGCGTTCCGTCGTACAACCGGGCCTTGCTCTTCTGGCCGTTGCGCGGGTCAATCCAGTCGGCCTGCCCGGTGGCCAGCCCGACGAAGTTCTGGACCGTCTTGGGCGCTTCCTTCTCGAACAGCTTGACGGTGATGTCGCCGCGGCTGGTGTGGAAGATGGCGTAGAGGTCGCCGGTGCCTTCGGGCAGCTTGACCATGGAGATCACGTCCTTTGCGTTGAGCTCCCGCGGCGCTGTCTGGGGCGGCAGCGGTGCGGGAGGCGGAACCTGGGCAGGCTGCTCCTTGCACCCCGCGAGCGCGGACGCGCAGGCGAAGACGAGAACTGCGGTGCGAGGGCTCATGGAGCGAACGTCTCCTGTCGCAGGGCGCGCGACCATAGCGGACCACACGCCCTGCGACAAGACGTACCGTTTACTGGTCGAAGACCAGCGCCTGCAGGACCGCCGATTCCCACGGGACCGACGGGTCGTACGAGAACGCGCTGTCGGTCTGGTACTGCAGCGAGATGACGTGCGCGCCGCCCGAGGCCGTCGCCTGATACGCGCCGGTCATGAAGCTGGTGCCCATGATGAAGGCCTGCGATCCCGCGAGCGGAGCGCCATCCAGGGCGAGGCGCATGAAGACGAGTCCGCCCACCGGAACGGCGAAGTTCCAGGTGAGCGCGACCGGGCTGGCGGCTGCCACCGAGAAGGAGACCGAAGCTCCGGGAACGTCGTGCCACTCGCTGTCGGTCGCCGCGCTGAACACGGTCGACGAGATGCTCGAGATGACGTAGGGCGGGCTGCCGCCACCGGAGCCGGACGGCCCGGCCGGGCCTTGCGGACCAGCAGGACCCTGCGGACCGGTGGGGCCTGCCGTACCGGTCGCGCCGGCGGTGCCGGTCGCGCCAGCCGGACCAGCCGGGCCAGCCGGACCCTGCGCGCCCGCGGCGCCGTCGGCACCGGGCAGACCAGGGGGGCCCATCGGACCCGTCGCGCCAGTCGGTCCCTGCGGACCGGCCGCGCCGGTCGCACCGGCGGGACCCTGCGCGCCGGTCGCGCCAGTCGCACCCGCCGGGCCCTGCGGACCGGTCGCTCCAGGCAGACCGGGCAGGCCGGGCAGACCCATCAAACCGGTGTCGCCCTGCGGACCTTGCGGACCCTGCGGGCCAGTTGCGCCCTGCGCACCCGCCGGGCCGGCGGCGCCATCAGCACCAGCCGGGCCAGCCTGACCCTCCGGGCCTTGCGGACCGGCCTTGTTCCACGACAGGGGCTGTTCACCGCTCTTGCAGGTGCCGGGGTCAGCGATGCGCGGCCTGCCGCTCGAATCGACGCACGAGTTGACGACGTCGGTGGTGACGGTTGCCGTCGCGCGCGACCGTGGCTTTGCTGGTT
>VBLM01000572.1:1130-1353 GCA_005879095.1 Deltaproteobacteria bacterium | reverse complement strand
TCGCCCAGCCGCCAAAGATCGAGCAGGTCGACCTGCTCGCGTCGAAAGTGCAGACCTGAGCGAGATCATCCGGTCCCTTCAGCGCTCTTGCCAGCCAGTTTGGAATCTACGGAGGCATCTCGAATGGAGAAGTCTGCACTGCGGATGATTCTCGCGACGCTCATCGCGCTCACCTCGGCATCCGCGCGCGAGGTTCATGCTCAGGGCGTCGCGGCGACGTCAC
>VBLM01000572.1:0-983 GCA_005879095.1 Deltaproteobacteria bacterium | reverse complement strand
TCGTCTCCTCCGGCAGCACGATCTCGAGCGCAGCCCTTCCGACCGTCGCGATCCTCGATCACGGAAAGGGCATCCAGGCCCGCGCCGACGCCAGACGGTTCGGCCAGGCGCTGTCCGCGGACCGGCGCGCGCGTCAGCAGGGCACGCCCGGCACCGGCCTCTTCGCCGGCATCGATCGGATCGCCGTCGCCGGAACGGTCCCCGCCGGCCAGCCCGCCGGCAAGCTCTACACGCTGACGGTCAAAGCCTTCGACCGGAGCGGCCAGAAGGTCTTCGGCAATTTCGGCGTCGTCTACAACGTCGATGACGGAAACGTCTTCATCGCCGCGCAGTCGTTCTTCCGCGGCACGTTCTCCTACAGCGTGCCCGCGGGCAACTACCAGGTCTCGGCGCTGATCAGCAGTGCGGACGCCTCCTATGCGTTCGTCACCGCGCCGCAGGTGGAAGTGCGGAGCAACAACACCATCGTCGTGCTCGACGCGCGCAAGACGAACCCCGTCGGCGCAACCGTGCCGGATCCGACCAGCGCGGTCCTCGCCGAGATGACGCTCCAGCGCGACGCGGCCCAGGGGCCAAATTTCTCGGACTCCTTCACCAGCTTCGGACCGACGCAGCTCTACGTCTCGGGGACGCCTCCGGTGACGGTGGGACAGCAGTACTTCGTTTCGCACTTCCGCCTCGGAGACGCCGCCGGCGGTCTCGATCGCTATCTCTACGATCTCGAGTTCGAGTACATCGGCGGCATCCCCGCCAACGTCTGGCCGGTGCTCGGCCGCGCCGACCTTGCCACGATCGGCGCCGCCTACCACAGCAGCTCGCCGGGCCGCGGCGAGCTCGAGGGGCGCATGGCGGTCGCCCCCTGGCAGTCAGGCGTCGGCCTCGCCCTCTCGCGGCTGGCGGCGCCGTTGACCCGGACCGAATTCGTGTTCACTCCGGCGGACGCCCGCTGGCTCCAGATGGTCGTGGTGGACGAGCAGGAGTTC
>VBLM01000571.1 GCA_005879095.1 Deltaproteobacteria bacterium | reverse complement strand
CCCAGTTCGCGAAGCCGACGCCGGTGCACGTCACGGTGCGGGTGCGGCGGCACGTCTGGAACCTGCGCAGTCGGCGCTGCTATCGCCGGATTGCCGGCTGCCTCGAAGAGGCGGTCGGCAGGTTTGGTTTGCGAGTGATCGAATACTCCGTCCTAGGCAACCACATCCACCTGATCGTCGAGGCCAACAGCGCGGAGGCGCTCGCACACGGGATGCAGGGGCTCAGCATTCGCATCGCGAAGTCCTTGAATTCACTGATGAACCGCAAGGGGGGCGTGTTCGACGACCATTACGACGGACGAGTGCTCACCACGTACGTGCTGCGCAATCACGAGCATCACTTCGGAACCAGCGGTCGCGATCCGTTTTCGTCGGATGGTCTGCCTGGCGAGCAGCGCCAGGTACGGCTCGCCATTTCGATGTCGTGGCTGCTCACCATCGGATGGCGTCGGGCGAGCCAAGCAGACCTGCACCGTCTGCGCGACTCAGCGTTTGCGAGGAGTAGCTGAAGGTCACTCCTCGTCGGACTCGGACTCTTCCTGTTCCGCCAGCTTCGCGCGCAACAGGTCGCCGAGCGTGCCGAAGCCCTTCCCCGGCTTGGGCTGCTTGCGCTGGTACTCCTGGTAATCGACGCGGTCCGCGGCGCGGTCGGCGGACGTGCGCGACAGCCGGTACCGCCCGCGCTCGTCGATCTCGATCACCTGCGCCTTGAACTGCGTTCCCGGCGGCGTGGTCTGCTTGTTGTCGCTGCCCCGCGGCGTGCCCAGTTCGGCGTTGGGGATCAGGCCCTTGCCCCCGTCCCAGTGGACGAACACTCCGAACGGCTCGCACTTGTCGACCGTGGCTTCCACCATGTCCCCGACGCGGAGACGCTTTCCGCCCGCCGCGGCCGCAGGGGCCCTTTCCGAGACGCGTTCATGCCGTGGCACCGGCTCGGGAGACTGCGCCTCCTCCTCGGTGATCCGCCGCAGCGCGACCCGCTTCTGCGCGTCGTCCACCGACTCCACCTGCACCCAGATGGTTTCGCCCTCTTTCACCACCTCGCGCGGGTGCTGGATGTGCCGGTCGGACAGCGCGGAGACGTGCACCAGCCCGTCGACTCCCGGAAACAGCTCGACGAACGCGCCGAACGGCTGCAGCCGCGCGACCCGGCCCTGCAGCTTCTTGCCCTCGGCGAGCTGCGGCCGCGCCGCGTCCCACGGGTCCTGTTCGAGGGCGCGCAAGCTCAGAGCGATCCGCTCCTGCCCCTTTTCGTCCTTCTCGATGCGCAGCACCTGCACGCTGACCTTTTGACCCGGCTTGACCACGTCCTGCGCGTGCGCCACCCGCGCGTGCGACAGCTCGCTGACGTGGACCAGGCCCTCGAGCCCGCCGAGGTCGACGAAGGCGCCGAAATCGCGCACCGAAGTGACGGTGCCGTCGAGCTGCGCTCCGACCGCGAGCCGGGACCGCAGCTCCGCCGCCTTCACTGCGCGCTCCTCCTCGATCAATGCCCGCCGCGAAAGAATCGCGTTACCGCCGCGCAGCTCGGTGACGCGGAACTTGATCTTCTGCCCGACGAACTGGGCCGGATCCTCGACGAAGCGGACGTCGATCTGCGAAGTCGGCACGAACGCGCGCATCCCGCCCAGGTCGACCTCGAGCCCACCTTTGTTCACACCGGTCACCAGACCTTCGACGGGAATCTTCGAGTCCAGCGCGCTCTGCAGCACTTCGCGGCCGGCACCCTTGGGGACCGACCGCGTGACGACGACATTGCCCTCGGCGATCGAGAGCACGTACCCCTCGATGGTCTCGCCGGGGTGAACGAGCA
>VBLM01000570.1 GCA_005879095.1 Deltaproteobacteria bacterium | reverse complement strand
AGCGGCGCGAGCAGGACGTCGGGGACCACGCCGAAGAGCGTGTTGACGTCGAGCCAGATTCGGGGCGTTCCCGTCGGCGTCATCCGCAGCGCGCCGTTCGCCGGATCGATGTCGAGCGCGACGCCGGTCACGCCGCTCAGCGTCACTTGGAAGGGGAAGTCGGCGATCCAGGTGTGCAGCGTGGTCCCGACCACGATGTCGCCGAGCGAGACCTGCACGTGGCTGCCGTCGGAGACCGCGATCACCGGCGGCAGCGCGGGCGCGGCGACCAGCGGATCGAGCTTGAACCCCGGATAGGTCTTGCCCGGATAGACGACCCGCGAGAGGCCGTTCTGGCCCCAGACCGCGAACGCGGCCTGGTCGAGCGCGTCGAGCGAGACCGAGACGCTCATGGTCGCGTCGGGGAACGAGGTCGCCGGCGTGCTGCCGATCACCAGCGAGCCCGCGCCGGTCAGGACGCCCGCGCCCTGCGGCCAGGCGAAGTTGGTGGCCGCGCTGATGGTCACGCCCTGCTGGTCGAATCCGGCGCCGTCGAACGTGTCGGTGGCCGCCAACGTCGCGTCGAGGCCGTACGGCGCGAGTGAGAACTGCGCGGGCAGGCCGATCTGGTTGAGCGCCATCGCGAAGTGGTTCGCCGAGCTGGACTGGATCTGCTGCGCGACCGTCTTCGCGATCAGGTCCTTGAACTGGTTGGCGAGGAAGGTGAGGAAGTCGTCGACGCCGGGAAAGTCGAGGTCGGTCGTCACGTTCAACGTCCCGAGCGCGATGTTCGGCGTCTCGGTCGAGGCGACGATCTCGCCCTTCTTGTACGCGGCGTCGATGTTGGCGTTGAAGGCGACGGTGTCGACCGCGACGGTGCCGGTGGTCGTCCAGTCGCCGCCGTAGTGCAGCGTCAACGACAAGGTGACCAGGACTTTCTGGATGCCGCCGTCGAGGTGCGCTCCGCCCGCGCGGGGCGAGAGTGTCAGCGCGGCGTGCTGCTGATCGAACGCGACCTTGGTGACCGCGACGTCGACCGAGACGTCGCCCAGCGTCCAGGTGTAGGGCGGCAGTTGCTTGACCAGCGTCATCAGATCGACCCGCGCCAGCATCGCGCGGGCGATGGCGCCGAAGTCGTCGAGGTCGCCATCCTTGTCGTCCCAGGCCGCGCCGGTCGCGCGCACCATCACGCCGTTGGCGAGGACGGTTTCCGGCCTGGCGAAGTTGCCGTAGAGGAACGCGCGCTGCGACTCGCCGCCGAGCAGGCCCGAGAGGTGCGCGTCGATCACGTTGAGCCCTTCGGCGGCGGGAATCCGGGCGTGGAAGTTGCCCTGCGCGTCGACCGGCGTGGCGTGGCCGTTGACGAGGATCGAAGAGCCGTGCGCGGTGCCGATCACGTCCACCATCCCGTCGCCTGCGGTGGTGATGAAGCTGCCCGGCGCTGGCTGCGCGATGTTGACCTGCGGCTTCTGGCGGATGGTGAGATCGACCGGTTCCAGCTGGTCAGACGGCTGCGAGGCGCAGCCTGCGAGGAGGACCACGGCCGCTGCGATTCCACGTCGATTGTTCAAGGAGCCTCCGGGGGGTGGGCGCGTGTGGGAAAAACCACGCCTATCCCGGGCCCGCATACGTCAGATGACCGATGGGTCGGCCAAAAGCAAAATCTCACCGCGGAGCCGCGGAGGACGCAGAGGTTCGCGGAGATTTTTTTAAAAAAATCTTTTCTCCGCGCTCTCCGCGCCTCCGCGGTGCGCTGGAAGACGTTGCTTCTAGTCCCGCAGGGCCGAGGCATCGACCCGCTTCAGACGCGCGAGCGCGTACTTGCGGTCGATCACCACTTTTTCGCCGCGCTTCTCCGGCGCGTCGAACATCACGTCCGCCAGCACTTCCTCGAGGATGCTGCGCAGCGCGCGCGCGCCGAGCTTCTTCTCGACCGAGTACTCGACGATCGCCTTCAAAGCGCTCTCTTGCAGCTCGAGCTCGACGCCGTCGAGCAGCAATGCCTCGCGATACTCGCGCGCGAGCAGCCGGCCGAGCAGCTCCGCGAGCATGCCGTACTCGATCAGCTCCTTCACCCGCAGGCGCGAGCTGCCCATCCGCCGGCCCTCGCTGCCGAATCCGACCGTCTTGTCGACCTGGACCTGGTGCAGGTCGGTGAAGGTCCCGGCGCAGATGAAGAGGATGTCGGCGGTGTCGATCTCGACGAAGTCGTGCTTGTTCCAGTGCTGGGTGACGTTGAGCGGCACGAAGATCTCGCGTCCCTCGAGCAATTTCAGCAAAGCCTGCTGCACGCCCTCGCCGCCGATGTCGCGGCTGCCCGCGCCGGTGCGCATCGAGCCCGAGCGGCGGGCGATCTTGTCGATCTCGTCGATGAAGATGATGCCGCGCTGGGTGGCGTCGATGGAGTGGCCGCTCTTGAAGAGCAGCTCGGCGACCATCACCTCGACGTCTTTTCCGTAGTAGCCGGCCTCAGTAGTGAAAGGCACCTCGAGGAGATCGGCCAGCTTGCGGGCGATGTGCGTCTTGCCCGATCCGGTCGGGCCCATGAGGAGGAGGTTCGACTTGCGCAGGAGCGTCGCCTTGCCGCTGCGGCGTTGCTCGATGCGTTTCAAGTGCTGGTGGGCGGCGGTGGCGACGGCCCGCTTGGCGGCCGTCTGGCCGATCACATAGCGGTCGAGGTGGTCATAGATGTGCCGCGGCGTGAGGACCTTGACCGGCTCCTCGCGGGGAGGGATGCGGCGGGCGCCGCCGCCGGCGGTGACGGGGATGCTGCGCGGGCGGTCGTCCTTCGGCATGAGGAGAGTGTAGCGCAGACGCGCCCCGGGGCTGTACGCCCGCCTGCTCCTTGCCGACAGGCGTCGAATGCCGAAGCTTCCGTTGGAGGACAACCATGAAACTTCGCATCTGGCCGATCGCCTTCGCGCTTCTCGGCGCGTGCTACAGCAACGATACCCAGCGCGCGCCGCCGGCACCGGGCGCTCCCGAAGCCCGTCGCGCTCCGCCTCTGCCACGCGCCCGCGCCGCCGACGCCGGCGTGCCTGCCACGACGGAAACGACCTCCGGTACCTCGATCGGCGAAAACGCCAAACCGACTTCGTCCGCGACCGGCACTACACCGGCAGGCAACACCGGCGCCAACGCCAGCGGCACCGACAACAACTCCGGGTCCCCAAACCCGACGCAGCACTGAAATTCGCCGCAATTACCCCAGCTTTCGCAGGGCGGATTCGACGCGGGGCATTGCTTCTTCGACGTCGCGGACCGAGACGGCGCCGACGCTGAGGCGGAACCAGCCGTTCTCGCCGTGGAGGCCGAAGGCCTGGAACGGGACCATCGCGAAGCCGGCCTCGTCGAGGAGGTAGCGGCGTACTTCGTCGTTGGTTCGGCCGCGCAGCGCGAATTGCACCGAGAGGTAGATCGCGCCTTGCGGGGGGATGTCGCGCACCGGCAGGCCGGCGGCGGCCATGCGCGAGAAGCCGGCGTGGAGCGCGTCGAGCCGCGCCTGCAGGCCGCCCTTGTGCTGGACGAGGAAGGCGTCCATCGCCGGGCCGTCGCGGAGCAGCTCGGCCGTCGCTACCTGTTCGGCGCGCGGCGCCCAGGCGCCGACATGGCCGAGGATGTCCTTGATGGCGGCGATCACGGCGCGCGGTCCGATGCACCAGCCGACGCGCACGCCGGTCGCCGCGAAGGCCTTGGAAATGCCGTCGACGAAGACGGTGTACCGCGCCGATTCCGGCACCAGCCGCACCGGCGTCTCGTGGCGCGCGAGGCCATAACA
>VBLM01000568.1 GCA_005879095.1 Deltaproteobacteria bacterium | reverse complement strand
TCAGCGCGAACGGCACCAACGCCTCGAAGAACACGACCGCGATCTTCTCGCAGCCGGGCAGCTACTCGTTCACGGCGACGATCGAGGACGCGGGCGGCCTGACGGTCACGAGCACGATAGCGGTGACGGTCGTGCAAACGCCGGCCTCGATTTCGGTCTCACCCGCCAGCGCGTCGGTACCAGTGAACGGAACGCAGCAGTTCACCGCCTCGGCCACGGATCAGTTCGGCGCCGCGATGAGTCCTGCCTTCTCATGGACGGTGAGCGGCGGCGGGTCGATCAGCGGCACCGGTCTGTTCACCGCTGGCTCCTCCGCCGGCGGGCCATTCACGGTCCGGGCATCGAGCGGCGGCGCCTCCGGAACCGCGAGCGTGAGCGTGGTCAACAACCCGCCGACGGTCGTAAGCCCTGCCTCGGCGAGCCCGAGTTCCGTCACCGGCGCGACCACGAACCTGAGCGTGCTCGGCGCGGACGACGGCGGCGAAGCCAACCTGACCTACACCTGGTCGGCATCCCCGCCGGGCGGCGTGAGCTTCAGCGCCAACGGCACCAATGCTGCGAAGAACGCGACCGCCACCTTCTCGGGGCCGGGCAGCTACACGTTCACCGCGACGATCAGGGACGGCGGCTGCCTCACGGTCACCAGCAGCGTGGCGGCGACGGTATCGCAGACGGTGACTTCGATCGCGGTCTCGCCCGCCAGCGCGACCGTCACGTTCGGTGGGACGCAACAGTTCACCGCGTCGGCAACCGATCAGTTCGGCGCATCGATGACCCCGGCCTTCACCTGGTCGGTGAGCGGCGGCGGGACCATCGATGCGAGCGGCCTGTTCAGCGCCGGCTCGACGGCGGGAACGTTCACCGTCACCGCCGCCAGCGGCGGCGTTCCGGGGACCGCGAGCGTGACCGTCGCCAACAGCGCACCGACGGTCGCCAGCCCCGCGTCGGCAAGTCCGAACCCCGTCTCGGGCGCCACCACCAACCTGAGCGTCCTCGGTGCTGACGATGGCGGCGAGCCTGGCTTGACCTACACCTGGTCGGCATCGGGACCGGCAGCAGTGAGCTTCAGCGCCAACGGCACCAATGGCGCGAAGAACACGACGGCCGGCTTCTCGCAGTCGGGCAGCTACACGCTGACCGCGACGATCCGCGACGCCTACGGGCTGACCGCTACCAGCAGCGTGCCGGTGACGGTCTCGCAGACGCTGACCTCGATCGCTGTCTCGCCCGCGAGCGCGGCCGTCAGGGTGGGAGGGACCCAGCAGTTCACCGCGTCGGCGGCCGACCAGTTCGGCAAGCCGATGAGCCCGGCCTTCACCTGGACGGTGAGCGGCGGCGGGACCATCAGCGGAACCGGCCTGTTCAGCGCCGGCAACTCCGCCGGCGGACCGTTCACGGTGAGGGCCTCCAGCGGCGGCGTCTCGGGAACCGCGAGCGTGACCGTCACCGACTTCACCGTCTCGGCGACTCCGCCGTCACGGTCAGTCGTCGCCGGTTCTTCCGCCCTGTACACGGTCACGGTGACGCCGCTCGCGGGCTTCTCGAGCACGGTGACCCTGAGCGTCTCCGGCCTGCCGGTCGGGGCAACCGCGAGCTTCAGCCCGAGCGCGACCTCGTCGCCGGCGACCCTCACCGTGACGACGGCACAGGGACACAGCGGAACCTATACGCTGACCATCACCGGCAACGGCGGCGGCCTGGTGCGCACCACCACGGTTTCGCTCAGTGTCTCGCAGCACTGACCGGGCCGAGGCCCTCGAGTGCGCGTTGCAGGAACGACGCGAGGCCGCGGGCGCCGGCGGCCTCGATCGCGCGACGCTCGGCGCCGACGCTCTCTTCGAGCAGGCGGCGGGCGAACCGGCCCATTCCTCCGGCGCGCGACGCGAGACGCCGCAGGCGCGCCCGCGCGGCCGCGCACACCAGCGGGATGCCGCGGACGATGCGCGTCTGACCGGACCGCGCATCCTCTTCAGCGTCCGCGACGTCGTCGAAGAGTTGGAGCGCAGCGAGCAGGTCGTCGAAGTCGCGATCGACGCGGCGCGTCATCCGCGGGCGACCGAGAAGCTCGGCGACGGCCGCCGCCGGCCACCGTCCGAGCGCCGACTTACGACCGAGCCGCCGGATCAACGAGGCATCGAAGCGCACCGGACCGGCGCCGGTCTGTTCCCAGCCATCGGCGGCCGACTGCTCGCGCTCGAGCAGGCGAAACGACTTCCAGAACCGGGAGCGCGGCGGAAAGAGACCCTGCAGCCGCTGCCGGACGGTCGCGAAGAGCGGCGCGGCCTCACCCCGCTCGTCGCCAGCGCCGCCGTCGGCGATGCGATCGCGCAGCACGCTCCACGCGAGCAGATGCGCCTGGATCGACTCCAGCGCGGCCCGTTCGGCGCGCGGCAAGCGGCCGCCGCACGCTCCTTCCGCCCAGCGGACGAAGAGCAGCCCGGCGAGGGCGGCGCTCGGCCGCGGCGAGGCGAGGACGGCAGCCTCCAGCGCCGCGGCGAGACGCGAAGGCCGCACGCTCTGCAGCGCGCGGCGCAGATCTGCGACGGGAAGCTTCAGGGCTTCGTCTTCCCCGGAGGCGGCCGGAATGGATCGATCCACCCGAGGGCGGGCCGGAACTTGATGCCGTACTGCTTCTCGGCCTCCTTCTGCAGCCTTTCGATGAAGTTCACGAAATCCTTGTAGAGGCCTGCGTCGGTCTTTTGCAGTCGAGCCATCAATGCCTTCAACTCGTCGAGCAGCTTGTCCAAGAGCCCCTCCCTCTATTGCGCGTCCTCCAGCACGTACAGGCTCGAGCTGACGCTCACGTAGTTGAACGCCAACGTCGAACCATCCGGCGTCACCGCCGCGCGGACGATGCCGAGGGCGCCGGGAACATCGGCGACGAGCGTCGCAATCTGCGTGCGAGACCGCGTGCGGACGTCGACCCGGAAGACCGGCACCGTGACCGGACGAAGGCGGCCGACGAAGAGCGCTCCATCATCGGCGAATCCGAGGGGCACCTCGTCCGGCTCGACCTGCGGCACCGGCAGCGGGTCGCCGCCCTCGACGGGGTAGAGCGTAGTCAGCCCGCGCTCGTCGCCCGCGGCGGCGAACTTGCCGTCCCGAGAGAGGGCGAGCCCGGTGATGCGCACTCCTTCGGGTGAAATGGCCTTCGGCTTGCCGCCATCGATAGAGCGCACGTACAGGCGCAATCCGTGCTCCGGCTCGAGCCCTGCGATCAAGAGCCGCTTTCCATCGGGGAACCAGCGAATGCGCGTCGCGGTCACGCCGCCCGGATCGAGGCTCTTCGGCTCGCCCGCCCCGGTGGGCAGGAACGTGATCGGCTGCAGCGGTCCCTTGGTGAGCGAGAGCGAGATCGCCCAGCGGCCGTCGGGCGAGAGCGCCACGCCGTAACCGCCGCCGAGGCGGACGGGCTGCGAGCCGTCCGTCTTGCGCAGATAGACGACCGAGGCATTCCCCGCGGCCGCGCCTTCGACGGTGAAGAGGACCTGCTTGCCGTCGGCCGAGAGATCGCCGAGGAACGTCTGGTCGAACCACGACGCGTCGCGAGCCTTCGCTTCACCGGCTTTCAGGATCGCGAGCCCAGCCGTCGAATTGGGCTCGGTCAGCAGCACCCGTCCGTCGGGCGCGACGTCCTGCATGGCCAGGTTTCCGCCGACCTGGGCGATCACGCGCGGTTGGCCGCCGCGAAGATCGACGCCGCGGAGCACGAGGTTGGCGGCGGCCGCGTTGGCGTCGGCGGCAGTAAACCAGACCTCCGCGCCGTGCTTCGCCCAGGCCAGTCCCAGGGCGTATCGCCAGGACGGCGTCAGCGTGCGCGCCGCACCCGAGAGATCGGTGACCATCACCGTGCCGGCCGCCTCGACGGGGTTGGGATGCTGCACGAACGCGATCTGCGTCCCGTCCGGCGAGAAGCGCGGGTCGCTGAGCCATCCCGTCGTCTGGTAGAGCACGTGGCCCGTGGGATACTCGAGCCGCGTCCGCCCCGAGGACGTGCGCACCAGCGCGAGGCCGGAACCATCGGGCGACCAGTCCGCGTATTCCACGTCTTCGAGGACCTCGCGGGGAGCGCCGGAACCCGGCACCCAGCGCGCGAGAATGCCACGGTCGAATCCGAAGCGGACGATCTGCGGCTTGAGCAGCAGCGCCAACTCGCCGGTGGAGGAGATCGAGACCAGGTTCGCCGGCGGAACATCGAGGCGCTGCAATTCGGGCCGGGCGAGGGTGGTCGAGTGCAGGCGCGGCCCGGAAGCGTCCTCTGCGGCGATGTAGTAGATGGTCTTACCGTCGGGGGCGAACCGCGCCGAGAACACGGTTCCACGCTGGAAGGTGAGTTGGCGGAATTGCGGCGGCGGATGGGCGCGCCACAGCCGAAGAGCGACTGCGGTGGTCAACGCGAGGACGAGCGCGGCCGCGGCGATCAGGAACACCCGAAGCGAAACGCGCCGCCGGATCCTTTTCCAGGCAACGCAGCGTGATCTGCGCGAGCGACGGGGGCACCGCCGGCGGGAGCGGCGCGGGAGCGTCCCGCAGCACCGCGAAGGCGGTCGCGATCGCCGTCTCGCGCTGGAACGCCCGCGCTCCGCCGAGCATCTCGCGCAGGACCGCGCCGAAGCTGAAGACGTCGGAGCGCGCATCGATGGCCGCGCCGTGGATCTATTCCGGCGACATGTACGCCGGCGTGCCGGCGAGGCTCTTGCCCAGTTGGTCGCTCCAGGTCTGCGGCCCGTGCGCGGCCGGCTGCAGGATGGCGATGCCGAAATCGAGGATCTTGAGCGCGCCGTCGGCGGTGACGAAGAGGTTGTCCGGCTTGATGTCGCGGTGGACGATGCCCTGCTCGTGGGCCGCGGTCAGCCCGCGCGCCAGCTGCAGCGCGAGGTCCAGGGCGCGTTCGGGCGGAAACGGGCCGCGTCGCAGGCGCTCGCGCAGCGTCTCGCCGCGCAGCAGTTCCTGCACGAAGTAGGGCTCGCCGGCGAAACTCCCCACATCGTGGATGGCGACGATGTTGGGGTGCGCGAGCGACCCGGCGGTGCGCGCTTCCTTTGCCAGCCGCGCCAGCTGCGCCGGATCGTGCGGTCCGGCGGTGAGCACCTTGATCGCGACCTCGCGTCCGAGCTTGACGTCGCGGGCCGCGAAGACCCGGCCCATGCCGCCGCGCGCGAGCTCGCGTACGAGGACATACCGGCCGTCGAGCGTCGCGCCGGGTTCGACGCCATCGGCAGAAGGCGCACCCGGCGGGCTCAGCGGTTCCACAGACGGCACGGGCTCGAGCAGAGGCACGCGAGCCTCCCCCAGGCAGCAACCGTGCTCGTCTGACTCACGCGAGTCAAGCGAGGTCCGCTATCGGCCGGCGCAGCTGGTGCAGTGGAGCAGCGCGCTGGCGCAGGACCGCGCCGGCCGTCGCACTATTCCTGTAAGTGCGCGGAACCAGGCGTGTTCAAGGCAGCCTGTTCCTTCTTCGCGCAGGCGGGATCGTCCACCTTCTTCGCGGCGGCAGGCGCCTTCGGTACGCACGCATTTACCTTCACGGTCCGTGGCGCGATCGGCACCGGCGTGCCGTTGAAGCCGACCACCGTCGTCGGCGGCACGGGCTGCGCCGTCGTGTCGCTCTCGGTCTTGGTCGTGCTGGTCGCCGTCGCGGTCGCGTTCGGCGCCGGCTTCT
>VBLM01000089.1 GCA_005879095.1 Deltaproteobacteria bacterium | reverse complement strand
GCCAGATCGTGTTGCGGGCGGCGAGCGTTTCGGCGAAGAGTCTCTCGTAGTCAGCTTTCGAAAAGCCTGGATTGCGCACTTGTACTTTCGGATCGAGCAGGCACTCCTCGGTGACGAGGATGCTACCCCTGCCGTTCAGGTCGATGGCGCCGCCCTCGAGCACCGCGCCGCCGACGTCCGCTAGCTGGTACCCTTTCGCCTTCGCCGCGCGCTCCGGAATGCGCGCGTCCTTCTTGAAATCCGGGTACTTCGCCCAGGCGTTGAATCGGAAATGCCCGATGACGCCGGGCTTCAGGAAGATCGGGCCCGAGTCGCGCGTCCAGACGCGATCGGTCGGAATCCGTAGGAACTCGACGTTGCCCAGGTCGACTTCGGCCTTCTTCAGGACCGCCCGCGCCTTCGCTTCCACCGAGCCAACCAGCAGCCGCACGGTTTCGCCGGCCGAGATGCGGCGGACGATCTCCGCGTACACCCACGGAATCGGCCCGAACTTGCCCGGCCAGTCGCGGACGTTGTGCGGCCACGCCAGCCATGTCGCCCGATGCTGTTCCCACTCCGCCGGTGTCGAGCTCATTCCTTGTCGAGGAACCGTTTCTCGATCCCGCCGTAGGCGTCGATGCGGCGGTCGCGCAGGAACGGCCAGTTCCGGCGCACGTCCTCGATCCGCGCGAGGTCGATCTCGCCGATCAGGATCTCTTCCTTGTCGATCGATCCCTCGGCCACGATCATGCCGAAGGGATCGCAGAGGAACGAGGTTCCCCAGAATTCGAGGCCGGGATCGCCCTCGCGGCCGACCCGGTTGACCGAGGCGACGTAGACCCCGTTGGCGATGGCGTGCGAGCGCTGGATGGTCTTCCACGCGTCGCGCTGGGCGGCGCCGTAGCGCTCTTTTTCGTGCGGGTGCCAGCCGATCGCGGTCGGGTAGAAAAGGACGGAGGCGCCCTGCAGCGCGGTCAGGCGCGCGCCTTCCGGGTACCACTGGTCCCAGCAGATGAGCGCGCCGATGCGGCCGGCGCGGGTGTCGAAGGCCTTGAACCCCATGTCGCCGGGCGTGAAGTAGAACTTCTCATAGAAGGCCGGGTCGTCGGGGATGTGCATCTTGCGGTAGAGGCCGACGCGGTCGGCCCCGTCGAGGATGACGGCGCTGTTGTGGTAGAGGCCGGGCGCGCGCTTTTCGAAGATGGGATCCACGACCGAGACGCCGGCCTTGCGCGCGACTGCGGAAAGTTTTTCCGTGCTCGGTCCGGGGACGGGCTCGGCGAGGTCGAAGAGCGCGGCGTCTTCGCGCTGGCAAAAGTACTGTGATCGGTAGAGCTCGGGCAGGCAGATGACGTTGGCGCCCTTGCGTGCGGCTTCCTCGACGCGGGCCGCGGCCTTGTCGACGTTTTGCTGTGGCTCCGCGGACATGGCCATCTGGATCAGGCCGACGCGGAAGTTCCCTGACATGCGCGCAGTGTGCCAGACGGCGCGCTCCGAAGCGATGCTGAAAAAACTTCCGGATCGGCCGTTTGCAGCCCTGAATTTGTTGCCGCTTCACTCGCAGTAAAGGGTTTTTTCGTCCGGTTTCTGACGCGCGGAGGCCCGATCCGTCGAGCGGCAAACACATTTCATGGCTGAGCGCTTGCTTGCAATACGTGCATGGAGAGCTGTCTGCACACTTCGGTGATTCCGTGAATTCGCGGAGTTCCGAGGGCGTCTCGCTCTGCCCGGACGGCGCGCACCGCGTCAATGCCGCGGTCGACGCGGCTGCCGGACTGCGTGAGCTGGACGCCGAGACCCGGGTGCAGTTGATTCGCAAGCTCTGCGACATCGCCGAGATCGCCTTCCTTTCGCCCGACGGCGACCACTGGGACAAGGCGACGCTGCTGCGGCTGCGGGCGGGCAACGCGGTCGTGCTCTACTCGGTGGACGCGAACGGAGTCCTCGTCCACCACGTAGTGGAGGCGAGGGTAGCGTAGCGCCTCCCGCCGAAGGCGCGTTTGGCGCTATGCTCTTTTTGTGCAGTCCCTCGATTCCATCCCGCCCGCTCCGCGCGAGCCTTCGCCGCGAGCGCGCGAGCTGATCTTCCGCTACCAGGGCGCGCAGAAGGCGTTCTTGATAGTCGGCATCGCCTTCACCGCCGCCGGAATCGCGTTCGCGATCCCCTTCAACTGGGGCGTCCCGTCCGACCTCGCCATCGCCGCGGGTCCTCTGGCACGGCATGGACAAGTTCTTTCGGCGCAGGTCGATCGATCGGTCAAGATCAACGGGCGCAACCCCACCTTGATCCGGTTCGCGTACACGGTCGACGGCCGCCGCTACGAAGGC
>VBLM01000569.1 GCA_005879095.1 Deltaproteobacteria bacterium | reverse complement strand
AACGAGCTGAGCTGATCGACCATCGCGTTCACGGTGGTGCCGATACGGAGGAACTCGCCCTTGACCGGCTGGCCCTCGATCTCCAGCGCCATCTTCTGCGTCAGATCGCCCTCGGCCACCGCGAGCAGCACGCGCGCGACCTCCGTCGTCGGCTGCACCAGGTCGGCGATCAGCGCATTGATGGAGTTGACGCTCGTCTTCCACGATCCCAAGACGTCGCCGAGCGAGGCCCGCTCGGTCATGCGTCCCTCGCGCCCGACCACCCGCTCGAGGCGCACGATCTCCGTCGTGAACGCCTCGTTGCGAGCCACCACCGAATTGAAGGCGCGAGCGATCTCGGCCATCAGCCCGCTTCCGCGCGAAAACGGCAGCCGCACGTCGAATTCGCCGTGCTGCGCGGCCGTCAAGGCGTCGAGCAACTGCCGGAGCCGGGGCTCATCCGGACCGCCCGCGTGCCCGTTCTCGCCGCCCTTTTTACTGCGTTTGGTCTCGCTCCCCGAATCGTGCAATTCGCCCACGATGGAACTCCTTGCTGAAGTCGCCTGGTCGAGAGTCTCCCGAACCGGGGTCTGCCGCAGGTGCCTGTCAGAATTCCTGTGCAACATCGAACGGGAAAAGCCGTTCGGTGCTGTAGAAATTGCAGAAGGCTGGACAGTCCGGACCGGGTGGACGGGTGTAGCGAGGTGTACGCAGGACCCGCGACAAATTCGTGCAAGCCCGCAGGGCGAGCGGGCTACCGGGTGGCGAGCACCAGCAGGCGCTTCACGTCCTCGTTGTCGTAGCCGAATACCTTCTGCAACTCGGTGAGAACGGCGTTCTCTTCCTGCATGAAGATGCCGTCGGCCCCGCTGACTTTGGCGCAGCACTGAAAGGTGATCTCGCGATACTTCGCATCGGTGATGGCCTCGGCCGCCACGCGCACGGCCGCGGCGATTCCGGCCCGCTGCAGCCGCTCCTTCGCCACGCTGCTGATCTCGCCGGTCGGGCCGACGTCGCGCAGCTGCGGAAAGGCGAGTGTCAACTTGTGGATGGCGAGCGCTTCGACGCCCTCGACGCGGCCGTCCGCCCAGGCGGTGAGGACCATGAGCTCGACGATGCGACGGGCCTGCTCGAGATCGGCCATGAACGAGTTTTACGCGGCGTAACGGGCGAGCGCCAGTTCGACGATCTGGCCGATCAGCTGGACATAGCTTCGGCCGGCGAGCGCCGCCGCCATGGCCAGCTCGGCTTCCGGCGCCAGCCACGGATTCGGATTCGCTTCGATCACGTAGATGCGGCCGTCGTTCGTCAGCCGCATGTCGACGCGGCCGTAATCGCGCAGCTTGAGCGCGCCGTACACCTGGACGGCCGTGTCCTGCAGCCGCTTGACGGTCGGGTCGTCGAGTCCCTGCGCGGCCGCGCTCTTCGTCAGGTCGTAGGCCTCGGTGCCCTTTTCCCATTTCACTTCCTTGCCGGCGATGTGCGGCATCCCTTCCGGCAGCTTCGACAAGTCCAGCTCGACGATCGGCAGCGCATTCGGTTTGTCGTTCCCGAGGACGCCGACGTAGATCTCGCGCCCCTCGATGTACTCCTCGATCAGCGCCGGACAGTCGAACTTCTCCTGGAGGAGGGCGACGCGCTCCATCAGCTCGCGCAGCGTCTGAACGACCGCGCCGGCGTCGATGCCGACCGAGCCGTCCTCGCTGGCGGGCTTGACGATCAAGGGAAACTCGAGATCGTCGGCATGGTCGAGCTTGCCCCGGTACGAGACCGCGAAGCGCGGCGTGCGGATGTGGTGGAAGTCGAAGATCTCTTTGGCCACCGCCTTGTCCTGCGCGAGAAAGAGTCCCTGCGGACCCGCGCCCGTGTAACGCAGGTCGAGCAGCTCGAGGAACGCCGCGACGTGCGCTTCCTTCGCGTCGTCGCCGGCGAACGCTTCCACCATGTTGAAGACGAGATCGGCCTGCGTCCGGGCCAGCGCGAGCAGCGCAGCCTCGTCCCGCAGCTCGTGGAAGAACGGCTCGTATCCGTTCTTGCGCAGCGCCTCCACCACCTCCTCGCGATCGAGCTTCTGGCGGCGCTCGACGCCGCGCCTTCGCCGCGCCCCCGGACGCCGCCTTTCCTTGTGGCGCACGCGGGCCGGATCGAGCGCCACCGCGGTGTTGTCGCTCGGCTCGTAGAGGACGGCGATCTTCAGCATCAGTGCTCCGCGAACCGGCCGCGGGTGAGGTAGTTCATCGCCAGCGTGGTGGCGAACGCGACCACTTCGATCAGGTAATGCGGCTCGCGGCGGGTCTCGACGGAGAGCTCGAGGTCGCCGGCGCGCTTGCCGATCATCTCGATCAACTTCCTGATCAGCGAGCGGCGCACGCCGGTCCAGTAGGTGATCTTGTCGATGATCGGCTTTCGATGATCGATCAGGAACGCCGACGCGGGCCGCAGGTCGGCGGCCTTGCGCACGGAGAAGATGTCCTCCAGCTCCGCGTCGGGCAGAAGGTCTTTCAGGGCGGCTTCCTCGTCGGGCTGGCGCTGCTCGTAGAACTGCTCGATGGTGCTCGCCATCTCCTCGACCGGCAGCTCCCGGACCGCGACCTCGAGGGCCTTGCGCGGCGGCTTCTCGGCCAGCTCACGCGCCGTGCGATCGACGTACTCCAGTTTTTTCAGGGCGAGCCAGCCCTTGTACTTGCGTTTCCAGTCGGTGTCCGGGGTGAGCCAGACGGCGAACGTCTCGGCGAAGTCTTCGTCGGGATGCTTCTGCGCGTACCAGCCCGCGATGTGCCGCACGTACCGCCGCGAGAACGGGACCGGCTTGTAGTGATCGTCATAGGGTATGGAAAAGTCGCCGAACAGCTCCCGCCACTCCTTCGTTTCGTAGAGCTGATACGCGTAGTTGAAGGCATGACCGGCTTCGTGGCGCAGGTACATCATGATCTCGCGCTCGTCTTCGATGTCATTGAGCGCCCGTTCCAGCTCGGCGAGCTTCGGGTGGGCGAGATAGAACGGCACGCCGATCACCGGCTCGCGATCCGGACATGCCCACTCGTCGGACAGGTAGACGCCCGGCCGGAACTTGTGCAGGCCCTTCTCCGCCAGCTCCGCGTAGAGTTGTTGGACGTACTTCTCCAGCATCGAGCCTTCCAGCCGCAGGCCAAGCTCGCTGATGCGGCGCGGCAACAGCTCTCGCGCCTCCGGCGGCGTGTGCTCGAACGACATGATCACCTCCACCACCGGCGAATCTTGACGCTTCCCGCCTTGCGCTGGCGTGGTCGATCCGGCGACTTCGTCGCCTCCACCGGGGTGGAGCTCGCTCCCCCCTGGACCCCCCAAGAGCGATCTCTGGCGATCCGGCGCATTCACCTACAACATGTTTACGTATGCTTCCGCGCGCTCGCCCGGCCGTGCGAGACTTGGCGGCATGCGGCTGCACCTGGTGGCTGCTCGCGTTGCTCAAGGATCCGGTCGAGCAGGTCACCCACCTGGCGATCGCATTCGACAATCCGATCCGCTGCTTTCGCAACGACCTCTTCGCCGGCTACAAGACCGACGAGGGTGTTCCAACCGAGCTGCGCGAGCAGTTTGATCTCGCCGAGGAGGGCGCGCGAGCGGCGGGCGCGGTCGTCTGGTCGATGAAGGAATGGGAGGCGGACGACGCGCTCGCCACCGCCGCCGCGCGCTGGCGCGAGCAGGTCGATCAAGTGCGTATCCTGACGCCGGACAAGGATCTCGGGCAGTGCCTCGAGGGCGATCGGGTGGTGCAGATCGACGTCATCCGCAAGCGTACGCTCGACGAGTCGACGCTGCTGGCGCGGCGCGGAGTCACGCCGCGCAGCGTGCCGGATTTTCTCGCACTGACCGGCGACGACGCCGACGGCATTCCCGGCCTGCCCGGTTTCGGCGAGCGGACCGCTTCGGCGCTGCTGGCGAAGTTCATCCATCTCGACGAGGTGCCGCTCGACGAGCGCCGGTGGCCCGCCGGCGTTAGCGCCGCCGACCGGCTCGCCGCGACACTGCGCGAGCGGCTGCCGGATGCGCTGCTCTACCGCAAGCTGGCGACGCTGGTGACCGAGGTGCCGCTGCCGCAGCAGTCGCTCGATGAATTGCGCCACCGGGGCGTTCCGCGCGACCGGCTCGAGTCTTTCAATCGGATTACCGGCGCAAGCCTCGTTCCCTGAAGGTGACTATGCTGCGGGCATGAGAGTGCTCGCGGCCGGTCTTTTCGGAATTGCCGCTGCCGCCCTTCTGCTCGGGCAGGCGAACGCGCCGCAAGGCCGTGCGCCCCGCGGGCGGGCGGACGCTGGCTCGCCCAGGCAAGGGCCGATCCTGCTCGGCACCGATCCGCCCGGCAAGCTCAAGGCCTCGCCGCCGAGCGATGTCGGCGTGACCGCGCAGGCCGACGCGGGCGTGGACGCGGTGCGCGCCGAGATCCAGCAGCTGCGCTCGCGCGTCGACGCGCTGGAGCGCGAGCGGGCGCAGCTGCAGCAGCAGTCGCAGCAGCTCGATCAGATCGTGAAGCAGCTGCAGGACGTCAAGTCGCAGATCGCCGACGCCGAATCCCGCCGGCAGGCCGCCGAGCAGCAGCAGGCGGCCCGGCGCGAGCAGCTCCAGGCAGGAGTGAGCGCGCTCTACCAGGCGCAGTCGATGCTCGCGGGCGGCAATTCCTCGATCGATGACCAGCTCTCGCAGGCGCAGGGCGCGTTTCCGCCGCAGGCCCAGCGCGACATCGACTACGCGCGCACCGCGCTGCAGAATCGCGATCTGGCCGCGGCGCGCAGTTACCTGAACGCCGCGATCGCCGACGCGCAACAGGGGCGGTAAGCTCGCTTTCATGAGCGTGCGCGTCGAGAAGAACGGGCCCGTCACTACCGTCGTCATCGATCGCCCGAAAGTCCGCAACGCCGTCGATCGTCCCACCGCGGAAGCGTTGTCGGCCGCCTTTCGCACGTTCGACGCCGATCCGGACGCGAGTGTCGCCGTGCTCTGCGGCGAGGGTGAAGCGTTCTGCGCCGGAGCGGATCTGAAAGCGATTGCCGCCGGCGGATCGGAGCGCAACAGGATCGCTCCCGACGGCGACGGTCCGATGGGACCCTCGCGCCTGTTGCTCGACAAGCCGGTGATCGCCGCGATCGAAGGGCATGCCGTAGCCGGCGGACTCGAGCTGGCGCTGTGGTGCGACCTTCGTGTCGTCGCCGAGGACGCGGTGCTCGGCGTGTTCTGCAGACGATGGGGCGTGCCGCTGATCGACGGCGGCACCATCCGGCTGCCGCGCCTGATCGGGCTATCGCGAGCTCTCGATCTGATCCTCACCGGCCGTCCGGTGAGCGCGGCCGAGGCGCTGCAGATGGGACTCGCGAATCGCGTCGTGCCCCGGGGCACGGCGCGCGCTTCCGCCGAGGGCCTGGCGCGCGAGATCGCGGCGTTTCCGCAGCTCTGCATGCGCGGCGATCGCCGCTCGGCTTACGAGCAGGTCGATCTGAACATGCTGGACGCAGTGCAAAACGAATTCCGCCTCGGCCTCCGCGCTTTACAAGAAGGAGGAACGGAGGGCGCTCAACGCTTCACCTCCGGCGCCGGCCGACACGGAAAATTCTAAGAGCTTTTTCAGTAGCGCGGAAGCTTCGGTGGGCGGGGGCCGTGGCGGATGGCGCCGCGGAGCGATTCGTACGGCAATTCCATTTCGGCCCGCACGCAGCGAAGCAGGAGGCCGCCGCCGAGCAGCACGTCGGCGTATTTTCCGGTTGCGATGCTGCCCAGCAGCACCGCCTCCCCGCGCTTGCCGAGCTTGCCCGCCAGCTCGCGGACGTCGCGCTCGAGCGGCTCGCGATACCGCTTGTCGCGCACATCGACCGGCACCTGCGCGATGGCGCGGAGATCGTCCGCGGTGATGACGGTCTCGACGTCGAGAAGGCCGCGCCCCGGCACGATCACCAGCGCGCCGGCCGTCTTTCGCGGCGGACGCGCGAACCGGCGCGCATAGGCGAGCTTGCCGCGAAAGTACAGCCCGCTGCCGAACTGGAACAGCTCGCCGATCGCCGCGCCGTTCCGCTGAAACTCGTGCGCCATCGCGAAACCCGCGTTCGGCCGCAGCAAGAGACCCATCCGCTCGCCACCGGCACGCGCCGGAGAGAGCAGGAAAACGCGTGGCGACGTCACCGGCACGATGGAACCTGGATCGCGCGCTTGCATGCCCCGCCGCCCGCGCGCAAGCTCACCGCCATCATGCGCCGGCTGCTGCTGCTGACCGCGTTCTCACTCTGCGCCTGCCACTGGTACCGCGGAGTCCATTCCATCGTCTCGCAGGACGACGTCGAAGAGCTGGAGTCGACTGCCGCCGATGATCTGGCGTGTCCCGAAGACCGCGTCGAATCGCGACCGTTGACGCTGCTCACTCGCATCGTCGAGGGCTGCGGCCACCAGCGCGTGTACGCATACGACCCTTTGCGCGAGCGATGGATCGTGGCCTCGGTGGAAAAGCGCTGAGTTACTCTTCCGGAATCGGCTGCGGTCCGGGGACGATGCCGGCGATGTCCGGATCCTCGCCGGGCTCCACCGGCGGCCGGTCGGCCTTTTCCTTCTTGCGCTCCTCGCGCTTCGCTTCTTTCTCGCGGCGCCGTTCCTCGCGCGCGAGCTCTTTCTGTCGCTTGTTCGATCGGGGTTGCACGCGAGGTCTCCTTTCAGCGCTGCTCTCTACCAGAAATTAAAAAGGCCCGGCCTTCGGGAGGCCGGGCCAGCTACGCGACGGGGACATGATGGCCGCGGCGCCGCCGCGCCTTCGTGTCCCCCTTATGGGATCGCGCGAACGTTGGCCGCCTGCAGACCCTTCGGGCCCTGCTTGGCCTCGAATTCCACCTTCTGGCCTTCGGCCAGAGTGCGGAAGCCTTCCGCCTGGATGGCGGTGTGATGACAGAACACGTCGGGGCCGCCGTTGTCCTGCACGATGAACCCGAACCCCTTCGCGTCGTTGAACCACTTCACGGTACCAGTAGCCATTATCGATACACTTCTTTCAGTTTCGGCCCGGCCGCGTGCCGGGCGCCTGCTGTAACCACAGCAGTCGGAGGGGTTTACAGGCTCTGCGGCGGCGCGTCAATCGAAAGCGGCTTGCCGGCATCCTACCAACGTCATGCGAATGCCCGTCGTGTTCGTCGGCCACGGTTCGCCGATGAATGCCATCGAAGACAACCGGTGGAGCCGCGGCTTTCGCTCGCTCGGCGGCCTGCTGCCCGAGCCGAAGGCCATCCTCTCGGTCTCCGCGCACTGGTACGTCGCGGGCACCTTCACCACCGGCGGAGACCGGCCGCAGACCATCCACGACTTCGGCGGATTCCCTCGGGAATTGTACGAGATGCAGTATCCGGCCCCGGGCGACCCCCGCTTGGCCGAGCGCGTCGCGCAGATGCTCGGGGCAAAAGTGGCGACCGACTGGGGGCTCGACCACGGCACCTGGAGCGTCCTGCACCATCTGCGGCCGAAGGCC
>VBLM01000088.1 GCA_005879095.1 Deltaproteobacteria bacterium | reverse complement strand
CGCCGAAGGATTACCGAATCTGAAAATTCTCAAATTCGATAAACGAAGGCCGTGGCGGCTGCCGCGGCGCGCTTCGTACGACGTGGTGATCGACGCCGCCCACTGGCACGCCTTCTCGCTCACCTCCGCGCTGCTCTCCCGCTGGGCGGCGAAGCGCTGGCTGATCGGCGCCGGGCGCGGACCGAAGATCTACTCCGCCACGCTACCGCCGCCCCCGCCGGGCACGCCGGAAGTTGCGGCGAAAGTCTTGCTCGCCGGCGCACTCGGCCTGCCCGACTTGCCGCCGCCGCCGCTCGAGACCGCCCTCGGCCGCGGCCCGGTGAATTTCGGCTTGCCGCCTCGATTCATCGCCGTCAATCCCGGCGGCAGGAAGCCGGATCACCGCTGGAATAATTTCATAACGCTCGTTACAAAATTGCCGTTGCCCGCGGTCATCGTCTGGGGCCCCGGCGAGAAAGACCTCGCGGTCGCGATTGCGGCGGAGACCGGCGCCATCGTCGCCCCCGAGACCGATCTCGATCAGCTGGCGTTCATCTTCCGCCGCGCCGCCGTCGTGGTGACCAACGACACCGGCCCGCTGCACCTCGCTGTCGCCTGCGGCGCGCCCACGGTTGGGGTCTTCCTCGACGACGCCGGCCTGCGCTGGGCGCACCCCGGACCGCGCTTCAGAGCCGTCGTGAAACCGACCGTCGACGCGGTCGAGACCGCCATCCGCGATCTCCTTGACACCGGAAAACAGCCGGCCGAATCTCAAAACAGCGAGGGCGCACCTTGATCCGCTCCATGACCGGCTTCGGCGCCGGACGCGGCGAAGCCGGCGGCGAGGCGCTCACCGTCGAGCTGCGCGCCGTCAACGGCAAGTTCTGCGAGGTCAAGCCGCGCCTGCCGCGCGAGATGGCCGCGCTCGAGCCCGAGCTGATCAAAGCGATCAAGGCCCGCATCAGCCGCGGCATGGTCGACGTCTTCGTCCGCCGCGAGGCCATCAGCGCGAAGGGCCTCGCGCCAAGAACCGATCTCCCGCTCGCCGCCGCCTACGCGAAAGCTCTCCGGGAATTGAAGGACGAGCTCGGCCTCGCCGGCGAACCGACCGTCCACGACATCGCGGCGATGGAAGGGGTCCTCAGCCTCGGCGAGACCGCCGCCGACCCGGCCGCGCTCGCGGGCGCGCTGCAAAAGGCCCTCCAGACTGCGCTCGACGCGCTCGACCAGATGCGCCAGCGCGAGGGCGAGGCACTCGCCAGGGATCTCACCTCCCGCCTCGCGACCATCGAGAAAGGCGCGCGCGAAGTCCAACGTCTCGCCCCGCTTCAGGTCGAAGCGGTGAGAGATCGCCTGAATACGCGCATCGCCGAGCTGACCCGCGGCGTCCCGCTCGACCCGGCCCGGCTGGCGCAGGAAGTGGCGCTCTTCGCCGACCGCACCGACGTCGCCGAGGAGCTGACCCGCCTCGCCAGCCACCTGGCGCAGGCGCGCGGCCTGATCGCGAGCGACACGCCCGCCGGCCGCAAGCTCGAATTCCTCGTCCAGGAATTGAACCGCGAGATCAACACCATCGGCTCCAAGTCGCAGCACGCCGCCATCGCCAGTCTGATCGTCGACCTCAAGGCGGAGCTGGAGCGCGTCCGCGAGCAGGTCCAGAATGTCGAATAAGCCCTTGCTGCTGATCCTGAGCGCGCCCTCCGGGACGGGAAAGACGACGCTCGCCCGCCGCCTCGTCGCGGCCAACCCGGGCGCGATCTTTTCCGTGAGCTACACCACCCGCCCGCCGCGGGGCGACGAGAAGGACGGCGCCGACTACCGGTTCGTCAGCGAAACCACGTTCCAGAAGTTGATCGCCGACGGGGCCTTCGTCGAGTGGGCCCACGTCCACGGCCATCACTACGGAACCCCCCGCACCGTCATCGAAGAGGCCGAGAAACGCGGCGCGCTCGCCATCTTCGACATCGACGTGCAGGGCGGCGAGACGATCAAGAGGGCGCACCCCGAAGCCGTGCGCGCGCTGATCCTCCCCCCGAGCCTGGCCGAGCTCGAACGCCGGCTTCGCGCGCGCTCGACGGACGACGACGCGACCATCCGCCGGCGCCTGCACGCTGCGCGCATCGAGATCCGCCTCGCCCGCGCCGCCGGCTACGAATACTGGGTGGTCAACGACGACCTCGAAAGCGCCTACGCCGACCTCGAGGCCATCGTCCGCGCCGAGTATTGCAGGGCGGGCCGGCGTCCGCTCGCTCCCGATCTCGGCCTCCCCTGAGTCGTACAATGACGCACATCCAGCTCCTCCCCGAGACGCTTCGGAACCAGATCGCCGCCGGCGAAGTCATCGAGCGTCCCGCGGCGGTCGTCAAAGAGCTGGTGGAGAACGCGCTCGACGCCGGCGCCACCAGGGTCGAGGTCGATCTCCTCGACGGCGGCCGCCGGCTGGTCTCGGTCCGCGACGACGGAACCGGCATGGGCCGCGAGGACGCGCTCCTGAGCCTGCAGCGCCACGCGACCAGCAAGCTGAAAACCAAGGAGGACCTCTTCGCCATCGCCAGCTACGGCTTTCGCGGCGAGGCGCTCCCCAGCATGGCCGCGGTCAGCCGGTTCACGCTGCTGACGAGCGAACCCGACGCCGTCACCGGCACGCGCATCGAAGTCGACGCCGGCGCGGCGCAGAAAGCCGAAGACGCCGGCGCGCCGCCGGGAACCACGGTCGAAGTGCGCGACCTCTTCTGGAACGTCCCCGCGCGCCGCAAGTTCCTCAAGCGCGCCGCGGCCGAGCAGGCGCAGTGCGTCGAGGCCGTGCTGCGGCTCGCGATCCCGCGTCCCGACGTGCATTTCACGGTGCGTGAAAACGGCCGCGCGCTGGTGCAGCTGCCGGCGGGCGAAAAAAGAGATGTCCTCGAGCGCCGTGCCGAAGAAGCCCTGGGCCGCGAGGTGCGCGGCAACCTGCTCCGATTCGAAGGCGAATCGCGCGGCATCCGCGCGCACGGTCTCGCCGTCAGTCCCACCGTCGAGTACTCCAGCGCGCGCAACGTCTGGCTCTTCGTCAACGGCCGGGCCATCCGAGATCGCTCGCTCACGCACGCGGTCCTGCGGGCGTACGGCGAGCTGATGCCGCACGGCCGCTATCCGGGCGCCATCGTCTTCCTCGCGGTCCCGCCCGGCGAGGTCGACGTCAACGTCCATCCCGCCAAGGCCGAGGTGCGCCTCGCCGACCCGCGCGCTGCGTGGGACGCGATCTACAGCGGCCTGACGCGGGTCCTCTCGCGCTCGTCCACCTGGCTACCCCCGCCTACAGCGCCCTACTCGCCGCCGCGCGTCGTCGCCGAGCAGCCCGCGGTGTACCAGCCGCAGCCGCAGCTCGTGCCGCGGTCGGGCTACTTCCACGGCCTGCGCTATCTCGGCCAGCTCCACCGCACCTACCTCGTCTGCGAAGGGCCGCGCGGGCTGGTGCTGATCGACCAGCACGCCGCGCACGAGCGGGTCAACTACCAGCGCCTGCGGAACCGGACACAGCCCGTCCAGCCGCTGCTCGTGCCGCACGTCGTCGAGCTGTCCGTGGCCGCGGTGGAGAAGATCGCCGCGGTGAGAGACGAGCTGGCCGGGCTCGGCATCGACGTCGAACGATTCGGCGAAAACTCGGTCGCCGTGAAGACCCTGCCGCGCGCGCTGACCGGCGCGAACCTCTCCGCGCTGCTGGCCGATCTGACCGAACGGACGGACGCGCTGAAAGACCGTCACGATGCGCTCGCCGCCCGCGCCGCCTGCCACGCCAGCGTCCGCGCCCACGACGCGCTCGCCCCAGGCGAGGTCCAGGCGCTGCTCGACGCGCTCGACGAGACCGACTATGGCGCCCGCTGCGCCCACGGCCGCCCGGTGGTTGCGGAACTCAACACGGCGGAAATCGAAAAACGTTTCGGGCGCGACTACGAGTCGCATTCCCACGCCGCGCCTCCCGAAACCCTCTGAGCGACGTTATAGTGGGAACATGGAAACGCCCGTCGACGGAATTGTCGATACATTACGCGCAGTTCCGCCGACAGCCTTCGGGCCCGAAGAGATCTGTGCCCGCCTGAGCGGCGTCCTGCTCGACCCCCGCACGCTCGCCCCGTACCTCCACTTCGCGCCGCGCCGGTACACGCGCAACCTGATCTACCGCGATGACACGTTCGAGCTCCTCGCCCTCTGCTGGGACCCGCACACCGAAAGCCCGATCCACAACCACTCCGGCCAGCTCTGCTGGCTCTCGGTCCAGCGCGGCGCGCTGCGACTCGACAACTACCTCTCCCTCGATGGTCCCGGCCCCGGCAACGGCATCCGGCTGGTGCCGA
>VBLM01000567.1 GCA_005879095.1 Deltaproteobacteria bacterium | reverse complement strand
GAGCCGATGATGAGCGGCGACCAGTAGTGCTCCCATTGCGAGCTGAACGGTAGCTTGAAGGTGGCCGCTCCGGTGCCGCGATCGATCTGGCGGAACCAGGTGTCACCAGCGTTGTTCGAGGTGGCGACGTAGAGCGCGCGGTCGCCCGCTGATGGCCAGCCGACGCCGAAGGCGCTGCCGAAGTTGTACGACCAGATCTCGGCGCCGTTCGCCATCTCGACGGCATGCAGGAACGAGCCGGAGTTGGCGAACGCGCGGCCGCCCTCGATGACGACCGGAGTCGTCGCGCCGGAGCCGAGCTTTGCCACCCAGGCGGCGGTGAGCGGGGGCGTCCCGGCCTCGCCGCCGTTGAACCCAGAGTGCCGCGCGTCGCCGCCGAGTTGGACGAACGCGGACGTCTCGGCGGCGCAGGAACCGCCGTTGCAGGTTTCGCCGCTACCGCAGGCGTGGCCGCAAGTGCCGCAGTTGTCGGCGTCGGTGGCGGTATCGATGCACGCGGTGCTGCCCGTGCAAACCTGCGTGCCGGTCGCGCAGGCGCAAACGCTCGAGCTGCAGGCTTCACCGACCGCACAGGCGTGGCCGCACGCTCCGCAGTTCGCCGCGTCGCTGGTCAGGTCCGCGCAGTGCGAGCCGCACAACGACTGGCCGGAGACGGCGCAGGCGCACGACCCGGTCGAGCAGACTTGGTCCGAGCCGCAGGCATGTCCGCAGGCGCCGCAGTTCGCGCCGCTCGTGTCGAGGTCGACGCACGCGGTGCCGCAGGCGGTCCCGCCCGACGGGCAGGTGCAGGTGCCACTGCTGCACGACTGCGCGCTGCCGCAGGCATGGCCGCAGGCGCTGCAGTTGGCGTTGCTGGTCTGGACGTCGACGCACACTCCACCGCAGGGCGCGAGTCCGACGCCGCAGCCCGAAGCGGCGCCGCATTGACCGCCGGAGCAGACGTTCCCCCCGCAGGAATGGCTGCAGGAGCCGCAGTTCGACGAATCGTCAGCCAGATCCACGCAGGCGCCATTGCAATTCGCCAGCGGCGACTGGCAGGTGAGAGCGCACGCTCCCGCCGAGCAGACCTCGTGCACCGCGCAGGCGTGGCCGCAGGCGCCGCAGTTGGCGCGATCGCTGGCGAGGACCACGCACGCGCCCGAGCACTCCGTGGCGCCGGCCGCGCAGGGCGCGACGCACTTGCCGGCGATGCACGACTCGGCGCCGGCGCAACCGTGCCCGCAGCCGCCACAGTTGGCCTCGTCGGTGCCGACGTCCACGCAAACGCCGCTGCAGCGGACGAGATCGGCCTGGCAGGCCGGAAGCTCGCAATGGCCGCCCGTGCAGATCTCCGTCGCTGCGCACGCATGCCCGCACGCGCCGCAGTTATGGGCGTCGCTGGAAGTGGCGGTGCAGACGCCGCTGCAGGTGAGGAGATCCTGTCCACAGACCGCGGTGACGGCCGCCGGAGAGCAGGCAGTCAGCAGGACTGCACAAACGAGAATTCGCATCAGGGCGCCGAGGGAAGCACGCCCCGAGGGGTAAGGGCAACGCCGTCCGCTATCGCTTCGGCTCGATTTTGAGACCCACTGGCCCGGGTTTGGGCTGCACCGGTGCGGCCGACTCGGCGTGACGGCGCAGCTCGGCGACCCAGCTTTCCGGGAGTCCGCGTTCCTGCGCGCCCTCGATCAGGTAGGTGAGCAACCGCCCGCTCGCGGGCCCGGCTTCGCCGCGCTTCTCGGGCTTGGCCACGAACGCCTTCGCTTGCGTCGGCTTGCCCTCGACTTCGACCGTCACGTCCAGCTCCTGCGACAGACCGGTCGGGACGCCCTCCTTGCGCAGGATCGCGTCGCGCGCCGGCGGCGGGACTTCGAAGAGCACACCGTGGACGGTGCCATCCTTGTCCTCCGCCAGGTTGGCGACCCGCCCGCCCCAGAAGCGGCTCTCGACGTCGAACACCAGCCGGTATCCGCGCAGCACCGCCGGCACACCGCGGGCGAAGAGGCGCGCATCGACGCCGTGCTCTGCCGCCCACTCGCCGATGTGCCGTTTCGAGAGCGCCGACCCGTACGCGAAGTAACGAAACATGAAAGACCTCCGCGCCGATTCTACTGCGGCTCGGCCTCCAGCGCTTTCCGCTTCTTCTCCAGCGCGGCGATCACGGCTTCGAAATTCTTCTTCGCCATCAGTTTCGTCACCTGGTCGCGGTAGGTCTCCGCCAGCGACACGCCCTCGGTGAGCACGTCCACCGCGCGCCAGCCACGCTTTTCGCGCGACATCACATAGTCGATGGCCGCGGTGTCCTCGCCGCTCTTCACCTGCGTCTTGACCAGCGTGTTGTCGCCCTGCTTTTCCTCGCCCAGGACCTCGCTCTTGATCTTGTCGACGTCCTCGGTCTTCCCCTGCCGCATCTTGGCCAGGTAGTTCGCTTCCATCGCGCCGCGCAGGGCCTCGGTGTAGCGGACACGATCCTTTGAGCTCAAATCATTCCACTTCCTGCCCAGCGTGCTCTTCGCCAGCGTGTCGAAGTCGATCAGCTCGCCCACGGCGGCGCGCGCCTGCTCGCGCGCCTTCTGCCGCGCCGGCCCCTGCGCCTTGAACCACGCGTTCAAGTCCTTGCGCACGCGCTCCTGCGCCTGTTGAACGGCGGCGGACGCGGAGCCTGCCTGCAATGCAGCGAGAAGGATGGCGATGAGCATGGCCCTACTGTAACGGCCCGCCGGCTGCTTTTTCCAGCGCGGCCCACGCCAGCTGCGCGTTGTAGAGCGCTTCCAGGCGCGCTACGTCGGCGCGTGCGTAGAGCAGCGTGTCCTCGAGCAGCTCGCGGGCTTCGCCGAGGCCGGAATCGAATGCCACACCCGCCTGGGTCGCGAGCTGTTTTCCGATCGCCGTCTCCTTCGTATAGCGATCCACTTTCACGCGCGCTTCCGCGAGATCGCCCAACGCCTGGCTGACTTCCAGGCGCACCAGCTGTTCCGCGCCGCGCCGCAGCGCGAGGGCCTCGGCGAGGTCGGCCTCCGCCTGCCGCCGTCGCGCGAGCTTCTGGGGGATCTCGAAAGTCCCATGCAGCGCCAGCGCCACGTAACCGGTCGCCTCGTGGTACGGGTTGAAGACGAACGGCGAAACCGGATTCGAGGCGTTGGTGGTCTCGGTGAACCGCGCGCCGCCGGCGAGCGCGATGTCCGACCACAGCCGCGCCGACTCCAGATCGACCAGCGCCTGACGCGCCTTGACGGCCTCGTCCGTCGCGTGAACTTCCGGCCGCTTCTCGAGCGCGCGCTGGAGCACGGCTACGAGCGCAGGCTGCGGCGGCGGATCGGGCAGCGATTCCTGCGCCACCTCGAGCGGCTCTTCCGGCTTCAGCGCGAGCAGCGAGCGCATCCCGGTGATCGCCAGGTCGCGGTTCTTCAGCGCCGTCGCCTGCGTCGCTTCGATCTCCTCGGCGAGGTAGTCGAGCTTGAGTCGATCGCCCTTGGTGATCTGGTCGCTCTGCTCTTGCAACAGCTTGTCCGCGGTCTTGCGAGCGTCGTCGAGCCGGTTGCGAATCTTCTGCACCGCGTCGCCGGCGTTGCGCGCGGTCTGATAGCCCCAGTACGCGCGTGCGGCATCGAACGAAGCCTGATCGCGAGCGCGGCTCAAAAGCGCCTCTTGCGCGCCGACCAGATGCTGCGTGGCTCCCTTGCCGGCCGCCCACTTGCCGAACGAATACAGCGGCAGGATCACTTGAAGGTCCGCGTGCAGCTCCGCGCCCATCTGGCCGCCGAAGAAATCGAGCGTCTTCACCGCCGACGGGTCGGTCGGATTCTTCGCGTACGCGCCGTCGTGCAGATAGTGCTCCGGCGTCGGCCCCGCGACGTATGCGGTGGTCTCGATCGACGG
>VBLM01000564.1 GCA_005879095.1 Deltaproteobacteria bacterium | reverse complement strand
CTTGGCGGGCGGCGGCAGCATCGGGTCCCACCGTTTCGAGAGCCAGCGGAAAAAGACCGCGAAGCGATCGAAGACCTGCTCGAGTGTGCCGACGTGATCGCCGTCGCCGCCGCGGATCTCGGCCGGCGTGGCGTTGGGAGTGCCGTATTCGAGCAGCACGTTCCGGCCCAGCGCGCTCATGTCGATGCCGAGTGGATCGAACGTCGCCCCCCATGCCCCCCGCGCCGGCGGAATCGAGCGGAAGTCGGCGAAGCGGTTCACGCCGGCGGCCGCGCCCGCGACGCCTTCGGCCATCGCGCCCAGATCGAAGACATCGCGGATTCCACCCTCGACGTAGAGGTCGACGTTCGACGGCGGATGCAGCCGGAGGTCGCCGTCCATCCATGCCTGCAGTCCCGGCGAGACGGTGAAAACGCCATCGCCTTCGCCGGTGTCGAAGGTAGCCGCCACGCCGTCGAGGCCGATATCCTGGAACGGCTCGCCCGGCTCCCACCGGCCGTCGCCCTCGGTGCCGGTCGGGTTCGTCACCGGGTCGTAATTGTCGTGGTTCGGAGGCAGCCGCCCTTCCCGTCCTCGTGCGCATCGTCGCAGCCATCCTGGCCGACGTCGGAGAACGGCTCGTGCGCCTGGACCAGGAGCGGCTCGTGGTAATCGCGGCGGCCGTTGCCGTTTACGTCGATAGCGAGCGCGAACGGAACTTTTTGCGTGCCGGCGAAGCAGCCGGGGAGCTCGCCCTTGTGCGCGTACCAGACGTCGGCTTCGGCCGGACTCGACTTGTCGGCTTCGTGCGCGCCGCCCCCATGATTCGCGCAGAAGAGCGCCGCGTCGGCAGCCACAGCGAGTTGGCGGCCGGCGAGACGCGCCGCCGCGCACCAGTCGACGAGCGTACCGTCGGCGCAGAGCATGATCGGCGGATCGCCGTCGCAGAAGGTGATCGCCGGGTGCTCGCCGTGCGGGCTGTAGACCGGATCGTAGACGTGCGGCACCACGAACGGCTGCGCGCAGGTTGCGGCGTCGAGCTGCGCATGCGTGATCGGAAACGAAAAGGGGTTGCCGATCGCCAGCGTCAGGTCGCGAAAGATGTCGAGGTGCATCCCGCGATCGAACGTCCCGCCGTTGGTCGTGAACGCCCAGTGGTTGAAGCGCTGCGAACGGCTGTAGTGCGTCAGCGGCGGCGGATTCTGTTGTACGCAGCCGGGGACGCCGTCCGGGCGATCGAGGCGGTCGTCGCCGTCTTTCCCGTCGAGCGCTGCCGCGGCCTCGAGCTTGTCGGCCGGGCAGAAACCGCCCATGAACGAACGCTCGATCGTCCGCATCAGCAGCACCGCGTCGAGCGGGCCACCGAGAAAACCGGCGGCGTCAAACTTCTCGGGATGCGCGGCGACGAGGCGCGAGCTGCCGGAAGCGCCCATCGAAACGCCGGCGATGGCCCGGAACGTGTAGTGACGCGTCGGCGCGGCGCACCTCGCCTGCCTGCAGACGAGCTCGCTCGAGCAGGGAGCCGAGGCGGAACATGCATCGCCGAGCTGACCGGGATCGACCTTGTTGCGCGTGCACGCAGCGAGGGCGAGGAACGCGATGAGCGAAAAACGCATCGGTTCGCCCTGTAGCATGAGGTGGACAACCCGGCATCCGTCAGGTTGCTCTTCCAGCGGCCGCGCACCACCTTGACGCGACCATGGTCTGGCTCGCCCTTCTGGCTGCCGCGCAGGTCTGGATCGCCGATGAGTCGGAAAAGGTCCGTCCTTTTCAGACCCCGCCGGCGGCGGCTTCCGCGCCTCGCATCCGGCTGACGGCCGCGGGCGGCGAGTGCGCCGGCGCGCAGATCGTCGTGCGCGGACCGGCGCGCGAATTGAAAGCGGTCGCGACTTCCTGGCTCGATCTCTACCGTGTCGCGACCATCACCGTGACGCACCCGTCGGGACCGGACGGCGCGATCGGCGAGTGGCCGGATGCGTTGATTCCCGCCCGCGACGCGCTCTACGGCGAGGAGCGGCGAGCGTTTCCGGTCGACGTCGAGGCGGGGCGCGCGCAGGCGATCTTCGTCGAGACCTGCGTCCCGCGCGGCGCGGCAGCAGGCCGGGTCGCAGGGGCGGTCATGGTCTCCTGGCACGGTGGCGGACTCGAAGTTCCCGTCGAGCTGCGCAGGCGCGGCTTCGATCTGCCCGCGACGCCCGCGCTCGCGACCGCATTCGGTTTCTCCGGCTACAGCGCGGCGAAAGGCCACGCGCGAGGTCCAGAAGCGAATCGCGAGCTGACCCGCGCGTACGATCGCATCGCGCTGCGCCGCGGCATCACGCTCTTCGGCGGCACCCAGGACGCGCCGCCGATGCGCAACGGCAGGATCGACTGGACCGCGTATGACGAGGAAGTCTCGCCGTTCATCGACCGCTGGACGGCCGTCGAGCTGCGTGAACCGGCGGGCCTGTCGCGCGCCGAGCGGCGATCGTATCGGCAGCAATGGGTCGAGCACTTTCGCGAGCGCGGCTGGCTCGATCGGCTCTTCCGTTACGTCGTCGATGAGCCCGCCGAGAAGGACTTTCCGCTCGTCGAGGAGAAGGCGCGCGAATACCGCGAGGACGTGCCCGAGGTGCGGCGGCTGGTGACGACGCGGCCGTCGCCTCGGCTGCCCAGCGTCGATCTCTTCGCGCCGGTGCTGAACTTCGGCCCGACGCCGCACATGTGGTGGTATCAGAGCTGCATGTCGCACGGCTGCGAGCCCGGAGGAGCTGGCTCTGCCGGCGACGGGCGGAGCCCGAAGGGCGGAGCACTGGAGGCGGACGCGTCGTTCCGCGGCTGGCCGAGCTACATGATCGACGCGCCCGCCACCGCCGCCCGGGCGATGGGCCCGCTGGCTTTCGTCAACGAGATCTCGGGCGAGCTCTATTTCGACACCGTCTACGCCTACGATTCGATGGACCCGTGGACGACGCAGTGGGCCTTCGGCGGCAACGGCGACGGCACCCTGTACTACCCGGGCACACCCGCGCGCATCGGCGGCAAGCACGACGTGCCGGTGGAGAGTTTGCGAATCGTACAAATCTCACGCGGCCTCGCCGATCACGCGTATCTGTCGCTCTGCGCGCAGCTCGGCGACCCCGCGCTGGCTCGC
>VBLM01000565.1 GCA_005879095.1 Deltaproteobacteria bacterium | reverse complement strand
GGCGAACCGCTCGTCGGCCGGCTCCTGCTCTACGACGCCCTGGAACAGAAGTTCCGCGAGGTGAAGTACGCCCGCGACCCGGACTGCCCGGCCTGCGGCGACCACCCGATGAAAGAGCTGCTGCCGGAGTACACGGAAGCGTCGTGCGCGGTAGCACCGCGACGCGCAACCGCCTGAAACCGTGCCGGTGCGGTGCGGGTTGACGTGCCCGGCAGTTATCCGTAGCTCTTCTCCTGCTTCTCCTGCTCTTCCTTGCACCGGATGCACATCGTCGTCACCGGCCGCGCCTCCAGCCGTTTGACCGAGATCTCCTCTTCGCAGATCTCGCAGATGCCGAAGGTGCCTCCCTCGATCCGCGCCAGCGCGTCGTCGATCTTCTTGAGCAGGAACTTCTCCCGGTCGCGCAGCCGGAAGACCATGCTCTGCGTGTACTCGGACGAAGCCAGGTCGATCTCGTCGGGCAGGTCGTCGGTGTCGAAGGCAGCCTCCTCGGTGAGCGTCTTGCGCGCGCTCAAGAGCAGGTTCCGCTTCGATTCCTCGAGGATCTTCTTGAACTTCTTGAGGTCCTTCTGGTTCACCTTGCTGCCCCCGCTCATCGCTGCTGCTCGCGTTGCCATGGGTTCTTCCTCGGCGCCGCCGGTCCGGCAAAAAAGAGGCGGAAGTTTAGGGATCCACTAAGGTCCCGTCAAGGCGCACTTTCTCATGGCTGACAGCAAGCTCGATCGGGAGTTCCTCCGCAGCATCCTGACGCTGGCCGCGAAGCCGGCGGTCGACCACCTGCTGGTGGTGATGGACCTGCCCTTGAGCAAGGACGACCTGCGGGGACGGCCGATCAAGAAGAAGATCGTCTACGCGGTCAGCGAGGACCAGCTGGCGCAGAACCTGCGCAAGCAGGGGTACGTCTGCGTGACGGTGCCCCCGTACGATTACTCCCGCGTCGAGAAGGTGAAAGTCGCGCTGGTCGCGGCGGTGACCGCCAACGTGCTCAAGGAGGGCGAGGACGTCCTCTGCATGACGGGGCGGACGGGTGCGAGACTTCCCGACACCGTCGTACGTCTGCAGATCGGACGCGGTTTCGAGGAAAAGGCTTCCATCGACACCCAGGGGCTGGGGGCCGAATTCTCCCCGCAGGTCGTCGAAGCGCTGGTCTCGCTGGCGATGGCTATCGGCCACGAAGGGTTCGAGGGGCACCCGATCGGGACCATCTTCGTCCTCGGTGATTCGACGGCGGTGATGGAAAAGAGCAAGCAGCTGACCATCAATCCTTTCCAGGGCATCAGCGAGGCCGAGCGCAACGTGCTCGACCCGCACATCCGCGAGGCGCTGAAGAACTTCGCGGTCCTCGACGGCGCGTTCGTCATCCGGGAGGACGGCGTCGTGCTCGCTGCGGGGCGATATCTGCAGACCGGAGAGGGGAACGTCGAGCTGCCGCTCGGGCTCGGGGCGCGGCACGCGGCGGCGGCGGCGATCACCGTCGAAACCAACGCGGTGGCGATTTCGGTCTCGCAGTCGAGCGGCGCGGTGCGGGTCTTCAAGGGCGGGCAGTCCGTGCTCGAGTTGCAGCAGGCTCGCCGCAGGTCGTCGAAGCGCTGGTCTCGCTGGCGATGGCTATCGGCCACGAAGGGTTCGAGGGGCACCCGATCGGGACCATCTTCGTCCTCGGTGATTCGACGGCGGTGATGGAAAAGAGCAAGCAGCTGACCATCAATCCTTTCCAGGGCATCAGCGAGGCCGAGCGCAACGTGCTCGACCCGCACATCCGCGAGGCGCTGAAGAACTTCGCGGTCCTCGACGGCGCGTTCGTCATCCGGGAGGACGGCGTCGTGCTCGCTGCGGGGCGATATCTGCAGACCGGAGAGGGGAACGTCGAGCTGCCGCTCGGGCTCGGGGCGCGGCACGCGGCGGCGGCGGCGATCACCGTCGAAACCAACGCGGTGGCGATTTCGGTCTCGCAGTCGAGCGGCGCGGTGCGGGTCTTCAAGGGCGGGCAGTCCGTGCTCGAGTTGCAGCAGGTCGCCCGCAGGTCGTAATCCCGACACTGTACGTGGATCGCGCGGGAACCTTTTGGCGAGGATGTTCTCAAGACGCCCTCGCCAGGAGGTCCGTATGCGCATTGCGATCGTGGCCCTGCTCGCGGCTACCTGCTCGAGCCCCGCTCCCAAGGAAACCCCACAGAATCCAGCGGTGAAGGAGGCTCCCGCGGAGAGCTACCAGAAGTCGGTCGACGACAACGCCAGGAAGATGCTCGACGAGGGGCGCAAGGTCTTCCGGTTCGACACCTTCGGCAGCGAGGCGTTCTTCGGCGGCCAGCTGCGGCTCCACGAGGCCATCGCCGGCGAAAAGCATGGCGGCATCGGCAAGGGCGTCACTCCCCGCGACGCGCTCGGGCTGGGTCTGCGCGTCGATTTCGGCTCGATCCCGGCCTCGCTGGGCGACGTGATCAAGGCGCACACGCTCTCGTTCGACGATCCGGAGAACACCATCGCGCTCCTCAAGCACGACGCGGTCGTGGGCGTGAAGGCGACGTTCGACGGCGACCGGATGACGACGATGGGCATCACCTGCGCCTTCTGTCACTCGACCACCCTGGCGCCAAACCTGAAACCGATTTCCGACCTGCTGCAGGTCGACATCGATACCGTGAAGAAGGTGCTCCTCAGCTGGGGACCGGGAAAGTTCGACGCCGAGCTGAACATCGACGGCAAGGCCTTCCGCCCCGACGGCAAGCCTGCCGCGACACTTTTGCCGGCGGCGTTCGGGCTTGCCGGCGTGAACCTGCACACGTACAGCGGGTGGGGATCGGTCACGTACTGGAACGCGTACGTCGCCAACAACGAGATGTACGGCCAGGGTGTCTTCTTCGATCCGCGGCTCGACGACGCGGCGAAGTTCCCGGTCGCGGCGCGGGCGAAGTTCGGCCATCACCGGCACGCGGGGGCGGAGGACCTGATCACCTCCAAGCTCGCCGCCCTGCACTTCTACCAGCTGGCGATTCCGCCGCCCTCGCCGCCGAAGGACTCGTACGACGAGAAGGCGGCGAAACGGGGCGGCGAGATCTTCGCCTCGAAGGCGCGCTGCGCGACATGTCACGTGCCGCCGCTCTACGTCGAGCCGGGATGGCCGATGCACACCGCCGAGGAGATCGGAATCGACGACTTCCAGGCCAAACGGTCGCCCGACGGGCGCTACCGGACCACGCCGCTGCGGGGCCTGTTCGTGCGCGCGAAGGGCGGCTTCTACCACGACGGGCGGTTCGCGACGCTGGCGGATGTGGTCGATCACTATGACCGCCATTTCAAGTTGGGCCTGATGCAACCGGAGAAGGCCGACCTGGTCGAGTTCCTCAAGTCGCTCTGACTCGTGGTAAGGGGGCGCGATGCCCCACCGGTTCATCGAGGCCTGCTTTCGGCGACCGGTCGACAAGACGCCGATCTGGCTGATGCGGCAGGCCGGGCGCCTCTGCAAGACGCCCGATCTGGCGGCGGAAGTAACGTTGCAGCCGGTCGACATCCTCGGCGTCGACGCGGCCATCCTCTTCAGCGACATCCTCGTCGTGCCTGAAGCGATGGGCATGCAGCTTCTCCTCGAGGACCAAGGCCCGCAGTTCCCGCAGCCGCTCGCGGCGCGAGCCGACATCGACAAGCTGCACGTCCCGGACCCCGAACGCGAGCTGGGGTACGTGATGGAAGCCATCCGTCGCGTCCGGAAAGCGCTCGCCAACAGGGTACCGCTGATCGGTTTCTGCGGCGCACCGTGGACGCTCGCGGCCTACATGATCGAAGGCAAGACCAGCCGCAGCTTCGAGAAGGCCAAGGCCGCGCTGATGGCCGACGAGCGCCTCGCGCACGCGCTGTTGAGCAAGATCACCGACGCCCTCATCCTTTATTTGAACGCGCAGCTCGCGGCGGGCGCGCAGGCGTTGCAGATCTTCGACTCGTGGGCGGGCGCGCTGGGCCCTGAGGACTACGCCCGGCTGGGCGCGCCGTATATCGCGCGCGTCATCCAAAATCTCAAGGTCGACGGACAGCCGGTGATCGTCTTTGGCGTAGAAACCGGCGAGCTGCTCGCCCAGCTGGCCGCCACTGGAGCGGACGTGGTTGGGGTCGACTGGCGGGTGCCACTCGACGAGGCGCGCGGGCGCGTCGGGCCGGCCGTCGCGCTGCAGGGCAACCTCGACCCGGCCTCGCTGTTTCTGCCGCTTCCCGAGCAGCGAAAGCGCGTCGCGCGCGTGCTCGAGCTTGCCGACCGCGCCGGGGCCGGATACGTCTTCAACCTCGGGCACGGCATCCTGCCGGGGACACCAGTCGAGAACGCTCGGGCGCTGGTCGAGCAGGTGCACGCGCACACGCCATCTCGCTGAGCGGCGGCAGGGCCGCGCCTGTCCGTACCGTTGCGCGAAGGCGCCCGCTGCACAGCTTTGCAGAGATGCGTACTTACGGCGTCCTCGCATTGATCGGTGCGGCGGCCGGAATCGGACTTGCACATGCGGCGAGCGCCCCGCCTGGAGCAGTCAAACAGGTCCCCACTCCCGCGCCGCCGGCTCCGTCGAAACCCGCCCCGGCACGAACGGCGAACGTCGTGCCCGGCCGGACGACGACGACGAATCCCTCCAGCAATCAACCACTTGGGGCCGGCGTTGCCCTCGATGGCGGCGCCGGAGCCGGCGTCGCGCTCGATGGCGGCGCCGGAACCGGCTTCGCGCTCGACGGCGGAACCGGCGCCGGCTCCGCCCTGAACGGCGCCAGCGGTGCCGGCGTCATACTCGACGGCGGCAGCGTCACGGCCGCCGCGCTCGACGGTGGGACCGGAGCGGGTACCGCGCTCAACGGCGGGGCGGGACCGGCCAATCAGCAAGCGCAGGGGAACGCAGCCTCGGTCCAGGCGCAGGGCGTTTCCGTGACGGGTAGCGCCGTCCAGCCGACGAACACGGCGAACGCTCCTCCCGGAAGCAGCTCGACCTCGCCGGGCGGAGGTCTGGTGACGCCGAGCTCGCCGGTGGTTCCAGCGCCGAGCACATCCAACGGGATGCAGCCGGGACAGACGGCGGGCGGCGGCACCGTCCAGACCCCGGCCGCCGGCGGCGGTGTGGCCGTGTACATCAGCCCGGCCGGCATCCCCATCTTCGGACCCGGCGGTCTCGACGCCGGGGACACCAGCACTTTCAGCGGGCCGGGACCGAACGTCAGCTCGGGCCCGGACGTCGGCGCCGGCCCCGAAGTTGGCGGCGGCCCGCAAGTGGGACCGCCCGACTATTCCGAGAGCGACGCGGGCTCGATTCGGTGAGCTGACCAAAAAGGAGAGCGAAATGAAGCTACGCACACTCGCACTGGCAGCCGCGCTGGCGCCGGCCATGGCTTTCGCGACTGACAATCGTTCCACGCAGCCGGCCACGACCAATCCCCCGGCCACCGACGCGATGACCGGCGTCCCGCCCGTGACCAAGCCGATCAAGAGCGAGGAGAAGATGTCCGACTCGCGGCTCGCGGCCATGCTCCACCACGTGAATCTCATGGAGATCGACGCCGGCCAACTCGCCGGGAAGCAGGGCATGAGCGCGGGCGTGAAGGACTTGGGGCTCAGGCTGATCGCCGACCACAAGCAGGCCGACATCAAACTGATGGCGGCGGCGAAGCGGACGAGCCTCGACCTCGACGCGCTGGCCCCCGCCGACAAGGCGAAGCTCGACATCGACACGAAGAAGATGGACCAGGTCAAGCGGATGAAGGGGGCCGAGTTCGACAAGGCCTTCGCGTCCGTCATGTACAACGGTCACAACGACGTCCTCGACATGCTCGACAAGCACCAGGCCGACGTCCAATCAGCCGACCTGAAGCAATGGATCGACGACGCCCGCCCGGTCCTCAAGCACCACAAGGACATGGCCGACAAGCTCAAGGGCAACGACCGCGCCCAAGGCCGCATCCCCGAACCCCTCCGCCGGTAGGAATTCGGGACACCCTTCGGGGACACCCTTCGGGGACACCCTTCGGGGACACCCTTCGGGGACACCCTTCGCAAGATGTCCGGTTAGAGTGTCCCACCAGGGTGTCCCCAATTCCGATCAAGCCGCGACGTGTTCCGCCGCACACGGGCGTCTTGTTGCTCAATCTTGGCGGGCCGGATTCGCTGGAGGCAGTTGAGCCGTACCTGGTGAATCTCTTCCTCGATCCGTTTTTGATTCGGATTCCGTTTCTGAGGGGATTTCTGCGGCGGTGGTTTGCCCGGTGGGTGGCGAGACGGCGGGCGCCGCACGCGCGGCAGCTGTATTCGGAGATCGGGGGGCGGTCGCCGATCGGGCCGCTCACCGAGTCGCAGGGGCGGCGGCTCGAGGAAGAGCTGGGGCCAGGTTACAAGAGCTATGTCGCCT
>VBLM01000566.1 GCA_005879095.1 Deltaproteobacteria bacterium | reverse complement strand
CCGCTGCGCCGCGATCACCCGCTGCCCGATCAACCAGCGCGCCGGAGAAGTCCCGAGCTGGTCGAAAAAGCGCCGGCAGAAAGTGCGCTCGCTCATCCCGGCACGGCGCGCCAACCGGCGCACCGAGATCGGCTCGCGCAGGCTCCGCAGCGCCCACTCCAGGACCGGCGAGAGCGGCGAGCCCGACTCGGTCGGCGCCACCGGCTCGGGCACGAACTGCGCCTGTCCGCCTTCGCGGTGCGGCGCGATCACCAGCCGCCGCGCCACTTCGTTGGCGATGGCCGCGCCGTAATCCTTGCGCACCACGTGCATGCAGAGGTCGAGCCCGGCCGCGCTGCCGGCCGAGGTGAGCAGGCGCCCCTCGTCGACGTAGAGCACGTCGGGCACCAGTTGCACACGCGGATAGCGCTCGGCAAAGAGCTTCGCGTACTGCCAGTGCGTGGTGGCGCGCTTGCCGTCGAGCAGGCCGGTCGCTGCCAGCACGAAGGCGCCCGAGCAGATCGAGATCAGCCGCGCCCCACGCGCGTGCGCCCGCCGCAGCGAGGCGATCACCGCCGGCGGAGGTTCCTCCAACTCGTGGCGCCAGCCCGGCACCACCACTGTCGAGGCGCTCTCGATCGCGCGCAGGCCGTGGCGCGCCAGCATCGTGATTCCTCCCTCGGCGCGCAGCGGTCCTGGCTCGACCGCGCAGACCTTGAAATCGTACCAGGGCACGCCCAGCTCCGGACGGCGCAGGCCGAAGATCTCCACCGCCAAGGCGAACTCGAACGTACAGAGCCCGTCGTAGGCGAGGACCGCAACCGATCGCTTCGAGGCGCGCATTGGCAGACTATTTACGAAGGATGGCAGAACTGCCAGCGGCGCGCAAGCGATCGGGCCGACACAGTTGCGCTGCAAAGGAGTCCAAAACAATGCCGACGCTCCCTTCGCGCTCTCCGGTCACCGAGGTCCCCGCGGCCCCTGCCGCCGACGCCCTGCATCATTTCAGCCGGCTGCTCCAGCTCGAGACCGACTGCTGGGACGTCCACGCCTCGCTGGAGAACGGCGGATTCGTCCTGCTCGACGTCCGCAGCCCGGAGCATTTCCGCCGCGGCCACGTCGGTGGCGCGGTCAACCTGCCGCACGGTCGCATCTCGGAGCGCGCGCTCGCGGCCTGGCCGCCGGAAACTCTCTTCGTCGTCTACTGCGACGGCCCGCACTGCAACGGCGCCGACCGGGCCGCGATCCGGCTCGCATCGCTGAACCGGCCGGTGAAGAAGATGATCGGCGGCATCACCGGCTGGATCGACGAGGGCCTGCCGCTCGTCGAGGGCCCCTGAGTGTACGCCCCGGCCGCAGCCGGCGAGCGCAGCGCCCGTGTCTGGGCCGCGCTCATCGCCGTCTACCTCATCTGGGGCTCGACCTTTCTCGCCATCCGCGTGGCGCTGGAAGGGTTTCCCCCGCTCCTCGTCTCTCCCTTGCGCTTCACGCTCGCCGGCGGCGCGCTCTTTCTCGCGCTGCGGGCCCGCGGCGATTCCCTTCCCGGCCGCCGCGAGTGGCTCAATTCGCTCATCACGGGCACCATCTTCTGCATCGCCAACGGCCTTCTCGTGATCGGCGAGCAATGGGTCTCGAGCGGGCTGGCGGCGGTCGTGATCGCCTCGGTCCCGCTCTGGGGCGCGTTCTTCGCCGGCGCCTTCGGCCGCTGGCCGGTACGGCGCGAGTGGGCCGGGCTGGCGATCGGCTTTGCCGGAATGATCCTGCTCAACGCCGGGACCGACCTCCGCGCCAGCCCGCTCGGCGCGCTCTCTCTGCTGGCGAGCGCAGCCCTCTGGGCGCTCAGCTCGATCTGGAGCCGCCGCCTGCTGCTGCCGCAAGGGCTGATGTCGCCCGCGGCGCAAATGCTCAGCGGCGGCGTGCTGCTGCTGCTGCTCGCGCTCCTCGGCGGCGAGCGGCCGGCCCAGATGCCCTCGCCCCGCGCCATCTACGCGCTGATCTACCTGGCCGCTGCCGGATCGATCGTCGGCTACAGCGCCTTTTCCTTCCTTGCGCGCTCGGTCCGGCCATCGCTCGCGTTGAGCTACGCCTACGTCAATCCGCTCATCGCCGTCGCCCTCGGCGCTCTCCTCGCCGGCGAACAGGTCCGCCCGGCGACGCTGGGCGCCCTCGCGCTCGTCCTGGCCGGCGTCTCCGCCATCGTGAGGTCGGGATGAAGCTCGCCGCCTCGATCTTCGCTCTCGACGAGAAAGTCCGCTACGCCGCCGGAGTTGATCGTCAATCCCGTCGCGCTCGAGCTGTTCGCCCGCCGCGGCAACCTCGACCTCGGCGGCCTGCGTTTTCTGGTCGTGCGCTACGGCCTGCAGTTCCAGCTCATCCTGCCGTGGCGGGCGGGCCACGTTTCGATCGGCATCGAAGCCGACGGCGATCCGCTTGCCATCGCCGACCGCGCCGCCGCCGTCTTGCCGAAGTGAGGCTGGCAGCCAGGCGAGCGCCCGCGCTTTGAATCGTGGCCGGCGCGCCTCGTCCAAGGGTCCGTGAACACGATGAACCTCTGCCGACTCGCCCTCGCGCTCGGCGCCGCCGTACCCTTCGCGGCCCACGCTTCCGACCAGGCCCCACTGATGCGGCGTTATCCGGGCTATCCGCCGGGCGACTACGGCTACCAGCCACAGGCGCGGCAGGGGCTCTTGC
>VBLM01000563.1 GCA_005879095.1 Deltaproteobacteria bacterium | reverse complement strand
AGGCGTACGGATTCTCCTTCTCGGTGGCGGACGAGGTGCGCGGCAGAGTGGCGGTGGTGCGAGCGGGAGACCACGTCGCCCTGGTGATCGCCAGCTGGCCGATGGGCGCGCCGCCCGAGGTCGTCGACGACGTCGATGCGATGATCGGCTCGTTAGGGCCGATTCCGGGAGCGCTTCCGCCCGGCGTCTTTTGAGAGCCGCAGCATCACGTTCGTCAAGTGATCGTAGAGTGGCAGGAGGTCCTTCGGCAGCGTGCTGCGATGCGCGGCGATCGTGTCCAGATCGCCACGGGCGGCAGGTCCGGTCAGCGCTTCGGCAGCGGTCTGCCCTTTCAGCTTCTCGAGCGCGCCGAGGGCGAGCGGCAACAGCGCGGCGCGGGCGGCGGGTTCCGCGGCGCCGGTGGCCTTGCGGAAGGCGCGGATGGCTTCGGCGAAGAGCGCGACCTGGCTGCCGGCCGCCAGCACGGCTGCTGCATGGTAGAGGGCGCGCGATCGGTCGGTCGTCTCGAGCGGCATCATGCCGAGGGCCCGCGCCAACCCCTTGAGTTGCTCGCGCGCGGTCGCGTCGGAGCCTGAGATGCCGGCGGCTGCGCCGTGAAAGTCCTGGCGGCGGCCGCGCACGAACGCGCGCAGCGGGTGGATCGAGCCGACGCGCGCGCCCTTCTTGCGCGCGGCCTTGAGAACGTTCAGTTCCAGCGCGCCGGCGAGGTGCGCGACGAGTTGGGCCGGGCCGACTTCGAGGCGGGCGGCGAGAGGCGCGACGGCCGAGTCCGAGACCGCCAGCAGCACCACGTCGACATCCGTCAGCGGCGGAGGGGCGAGGCCGCTCGACTGCGTCCACGCGGCGAGCACTCTCACTCCCGACCGGGGCAGCTCCTCGAGCAGCGCCGAACCGACGGCGCCGGAGCCGAGGACGGCGGCGGTCTTGAGCGGTTTCATGCCTCGCGCTGGAACGCGACGCCTTCCGCGCCGGCGGTCGCGATCAGTTTCTCGCCGGCCTGCACGCGCCCCGCGAGGATCTCGTCGGCGAGCGGCGATTCCACCAGCCGCTGGATGATCTGCCGCATCGGCCGCGCGCCGAGAGCGGTCTGGTAGCCGCCCTGCGCGATCAGGTGCTCGACCAGGCCGGGCCCGGTCCGGAACGCGATGCGGCGCTCGTCCCACAGGCGGCGCGAGCTGTCGGCGAGTAAAAGCTGTGCAATTCTCGCAACTTCCTCACGGGCGAGCGGGGCGAACACGAGCCGTTCGTCGAGGCGCGCCCACAATTCCGGCGGAAACGCGGCGCGCGCCTGCTCCAGCGCTTTGCGCGACATGGGATTTTCGGCGGGGCCCGGCGGCTGGGTCTTGTCGAACGAGGGATCGTTGACGGTTCCGAAACCCATCGCGCGCTGGACGTTGTCGAACGCCGCCGCGCCGAGATTGCTCGTCAGGATCAATACCGCGGCGGTGAAGTCGATGCGCCGGCCGCGACCGTCGGTGAGCTGGCCTTCGTCGAGGATCTGCAAGAGCAGCTGCAGCACCGCCGGGTGCGCCTTTTCAACCTCGTCGAGCAGCACGACCGATGCCGGCTTGCGCCGGACCGCTTCGGTGAGCTGCCCGCCCTCGCCGTAGCCGACGTAACCGGGCGGCGCGCCGACCAGCCGCGCGGCGGTGTGCGCTTCGGCGTACTCGGAGAGATCGATCCGGACCAGCGCGCCGTCGAACAATTCGTCCGCGAGCGCTTTCGCCGTCTCGGTCTTGCCGACGCCGCTCGGCCCGACGAAGAGGAACGACGCCAGTGGCCGCTGCGAGGAGAAACCGGCGTAGTTGCGGCGGACGGTCCTGGCGACGGTGGCGAGGTTCTGCTCGTGCCCGACGATCCGCTCGGCGAGACGTTTTTCCAGCTGCAGGAAACGCTCGCCATCGGGTTGCAGCAACCGTTCCTCGGGTAGCCCCGCCATCCGCGCCACCGCCCGCGCGACGTCATCGCGGGTGACCTCGGTGCGGCCCTCGCGATGGGCACGGGAGCCGGAGAGATCGATGGCGGCGAAGGCCTTATCCGGCAGGCAGCGGTCGCGCACGTAGCGCGCGGTCAGCTGCGCGGCAGCGTCGAGCGCGTCGGGCAGGAAGCGGACTTGATGGTGCGCCTCGTAGTGCGGCGCCGCGCCCTGCAGGATCTCGCGCGTCTTCTGCGGGGAGGGCTCGCGCACCAGCACCGGGACGAAGCGGCGCTCGAGCGCGGCATCACCTTGAATGTATTTGCGAAATTCGTCGTGCGTGGTGGCGCCGACGCAGGGGAACTCGCCGCGCGCCAGCGAGGCTTTCAGCTCGTTGGCGGCGTCCTGCGGGCCCTCGCCGGCCGAGCCCGCGCCGATCAGCATGTGCAGCTCGTCGATGAAGACGACCACGCGGCCGTCGGCGCGCTTGACCTCGTCCTTGATGCCGAGCAGCCGTTCGCTGAACGAGCCGCGCAGCTGCGTGCCGGCGACGAGGCCGCTGACGTCGAGCTCGACGAGGATGCGGTCGATGTCGCGCAGGTCGAGCATGCGCTGGGCGAGGCCCTCGACTATGGCCGTCTTGCCCACGCCGGGCTCGCCGACGAGGACCGGGTTGTTGGCGCTGCGCTTGCCGAGGATGTCGAGGAGCTCTTCGATCTCGCGCTCGCGGCCGACGGCGGGATCGAGCTTTTTCGACCCGGCAAGCGCGGTCAGGTTGCGGCCGTAGGTCGTGAGCCACGGATAGGCGCGCGGATCGAGCTCGCCAGGAGAAAGAGAAGGAGAAGGAGAAGGAAAACGAGAAGGAGCTTCGGGCTCAGGAGGGGGCAAGGTCGTGACGCGCGAAGGCTGAGGACGCATCGCCACGGCGGCCCGGGGGGTAGGGGGAGGTGGGACGGCGGCTTCGGCTTTGCGTCGGGCGGCCGGGCCGGTGAGAAAGCCGAGAGCGGTCGTGCGCAGCGATGTCACCGGAGCGGCCGTTTTTTCCAGGAGCGTGGCAGCGGCGGATTTCGACAGCCGCGTCAAGGCGACGAGCAGGTGCAGACCATCGGCCTGATCGCTGCCGCAGTCGTCGGCCAGCTGCCGCGCGCGGTCCAACGCCTGGGTAAAGAAGTCGGGCGGCTCCTGCGGCGCGGAACCGGCAGCGGCGAGCTCGGCGAGCACCTTGTCTTCGTCGCACCCGCGCTCCCGCAAGAGAACGTCGGCCGCACCCGGCACGGTGAAGGTCGCGAGCAGAAGATGCGCGGTGCCTGCCGGCTGCCCGACGTTTTTCGCGATGTCCTGGGCCTCGGTGGCAATCTGCGCGAGCTCGGCGGAGTCTTTTGCCATCGCTGCGCGCATCCTCGCTTACCGGGATCGACCGAGGCAAGCGGCAAGATTTCGTGGTACCTGACGCGTCCGTGGCCGTGCGACCCTTGACCATCGGCATCGCCGGCGGGACGGCGAGCGGGAAGACGACCGTCGCGCGACGGTTGGTGGAGCGCCTGGCGGGACACCCGGTGGCGTTTCTCGATCAAGACGCGTACTACCGAGACCTCGCCGACACGCCGCTGGAAGAGCGAAAGGCGTTCAACTTCGACCACCCGGACGCGTTCGACACCGAGTTGCTCGTCGCCCACCTGCGCGAATTGCAAGCCGGCCGCGCCATCGACAAGCCGGTCTATTCGTTCGCCGAGCATACCCGCACGCGCGACACCGTCCGCGTCAACCCGGGCGACGCCATCATCCTCGAGGGCATTCTCGTCCTCGCGCTCGAACAGGTGCGGCGCGAGCTGGACGTGAAGGTCTTCGTCGACTCCGACGCCGACGTCCGCGTCATCCGCCGTCTAAGCCGAGACATCAAGGAGCGCGGCCGCGACTTCGACGGTGTGATCGAGCAGTACTTCCGCACCGTCCGGCCGATGCATTACGGCTTCGTCGAGCCGTCCAAACGGTATGCCGACATCATCATCCCCCACGGCGGGAACAACGACATCGCCATCGAGATGGTGGCCGGCGCCGTTCGCCAGAAGCTGCGGTAGTGAACGCCCGGTTCCGTGGCCGCAGCGGCTTCCGGGCGGTTCCGGTAGCATGGCGGGCATGATCCCGACTCGAGGTTTGCTGGTCCTCGCGGCGCTTCTCGCCGCCGGCTGCGGCAGCAAGAAGTCCTGGAGCGACTATTACGCGCATTGCGCCTCGCCGCGCACGGGCGTCGATCCGTTCAGCGGCCGGGCGTACCCCGACAAGCAGGGCTCGGTCGACGACGAGAAGAACTTCCTCAAGCTTTGGATCAACGATCTCTACCTCTGGTACAACGAAGTCCCCGAGTCGAATCCGGGCGACTACAAGACTCCGGTCGCCTACTTCAGCGTCCTCAAGACCCCTGCCAAGACGCCGTCCGGCCAGGCCAAGGATCGCTTCCATTTCTGGTACGACACCAGCTACTGGGAGAACCTTGCCGAATCCGGGGTCGAGGCGGGATACGGCATGCAGCTGGTGCTGCTCAGCCGCTCGCCGCCGAGGTCGGCCGTGATTGCCTACAACGAGCCGGATTCGCCGGCGGCGCACGCCGGAATCGATCGCGGCGCGGCCATCACGACCGTGGACGGAGTGGCGGTAGTCGATGGGTCGGCGGACGCGCTGAACGCGGGGCTCTTTCCCGCCAACGCCGGGGAGTCGCATACTTTTGGGGTAATCGATCGCGGCAGCACCACCGAGCGCACCGTGACGATGACCTCCGCCAACGTGGTGAACGTGCCGGTGCAGCACGTGCAGACCATCGACACCGGCGCGAGCGGCAAAGTCGGCTACATGCTCTTCAACGACCACCTCTCGCAGGCCGAAAAAGGGCTGATCGACGCCGTCAACCAGCTCAAGAGCGCAGGCATCGCCGACCTGGTGATCGACATGCGCTACAACGGCGGCGGGCTGGTCGACGTTGCGGCGGAGCTGGGCTACATGGTCGCGGGTGCGGCCGGCACCGGCAAGACGTTCGAGAAGACGGTCTTCAACGACAAGTACCCGAACACCGATCCGGTCATCCGGCAGCCGATCGTTCCGGTGGCGTTTCTCACCAACGCGGTCGGTTTCTCGGCCACGGCGAATACCCCGTTGCCGACGCTGGCTCTGCCGCGCGTCTACCTTCTGACCAGCCCAGGAACATGCTCGGCGAGCGAGTCGGTGATCAACGGCCTGCGCGGAGTGGACGTGACCGTGTACGCGTTCGGCACCACCACCTGCGGCAAGCCGTACGGGTTCTACCCACAGGACAATTGCGGCACCACGTACTTCTCGATCGAGTTCAAGGGCATCAACCAGAAGGGATTCGGCGATTACCCGGACGGCTTCACGCCCGGCGGGACCGGCGACACCGGACTGCCGGGCTGCCCGGTAGCCGACGATTTCGGCCACGCGCTCGGCGATCCCGCCGAGGCCCAGCTCGCCGCTGCCCTCGCGTTTCGGTCGGGCGGGACGTGCCCGACCGGCACCTTCCGCACCGCGGACACGAGGGCCGCCCCCGAGGGCGTGGTGCTCAAGAACGTCTGGCGGCAGAACCGGTGGTATTAGCGTGCGCTCCCTGCTCGCCGCGGTGCTGATCTCGGCGTGCAGGACCCCGTCGGGGGGCGCTCCAACCGACGGGCCGGCGGTGATCGTACATCCCCCACCGCAGAGCCGAGCCGCGCTGGCCGAGGCGGTGAGCATCGCGCTCAACGGCGCCAGAGTGACGCTGGCGGACTCCGCGCTTACCGGAAGCAGCCAGCTGATCATCGAGCGGATGCTCCGGCGTGACCCCGAAGGTCACCCGGTGCAGGGCCGCGTCACCGAAGAGCCGGAACGGTTCCGCTTGCTCAAGAGTGGCGCCGACTGCGTCCTGCTCCACGAGCGGACCGGGCAGCGGTATCGGCTGGTCGATACCGAGTGCGCGCCGGAGATGCAGTGAGGCGGTCGGGCGAGGCGAAGCCCGCCACCAACTCGCCCGCCAG
>VBLM01000562.1 GCA_005879095.1 Deltaproteobacteria bacterium | reverse complement strand
TGCGACCAAACTCGACCGACGAGCGCCTCCCTTGGGGTCCTCTCCCTCATCGCGACATCAGCCAGCGGCGTCCACCATCCCCCAAGGAATCCCGACCTCAGGGTCATGTTCCCTCCTCGCCGTTTCTCACGACCTCGAGGGTTTGCTCCGCCTCCAGCCTTCGCGGGTTTGTTTCACCCCGCAGCCACGTCCAGGGTTTGCCCTTCAGGGGTTTCTCCCTCTCCACGGAGCCGTACCGGGTTTCCCCGGCCGTTTCATGCCCTCTTGCCGGTTGGACGCACCCGCCTGTGACCAGCGAATGACGCCCCCGCCTTCAGGGCCTTGCTCCCCGCGGTGAGTGCGGTGTCGTCCGAGGCTGTTTAGACCCCGATCGATCCGCGCCCCTCCTGGGCTTCACCTCCCCCGGGTTTTCCCTCCGCGCAACGTGCAGGCGCCTTCACACCCGCTCCGCCCATGGCCTTCACCGCGATGAACCCACCGCAGCTGGCTTCCGGCGTTTCGCCGTTGCACGGATTGGCTTGCCTGGAATCAGGCTGCCGACCCGCACGAGGTTTCCGACCAGAACCCCCGTCCTCCTTTCGGAAATCGGGTTCGAGGTCACGCTCCGAGCAGCCCACCGAGCCGCCGGACACGGGACGAACATAGAGCACGCGCCGTGCCACGTTGTGCAGCGCGTAAGTGCGCGAGATCACACAACCGCTAAAAAACTGGCCGGACATGATCTGAACGCTTTTCTGTGGGGAGCCTGTGGACGCGTGGTGCAAGCGGTTGTGTTCGAGTTGTGGACAAGTTGCGCCGTCACTGGCGGGGATCTGTGGAAGTGCGCCCGATCTGATCGCGCGATCAGAATCTGTACGAATCAGGAACGTGACTTAGGACTTTAGTCCGATGGCTCGATCGGGAACCGGGAGCGGACGTCTTCGGGGATCCGCGCCGGCCTGCCGCGCGATAATTCGACGTAAACCCAGTCGGTTGCAGCCTCGAAGAGGATCGCGCCGTCGTTCGGCCGGACGATGCGGGTCCGCCGCACGCTGGTCGCTGCCGCCATGCTCGCGACGCGCGTCTCGACGCGCAGACGGTCGCCCGCCAGCGCCGGCTTCAGATACGTGAGCTCATGACGGCGCACGACCCACGCCTGCCCGCGCCGGAAGTAGGCGTCCTCGTCGAGGCCGAGCGCGGTCGAGTGCGCCAGCGCCGCCTCGAGGACCCAGCGCAGGTAGACCTGGTTCGAGGCGTGGTCGAGCCGGTCGATGTCGGCGGGCAGCACCTCGACTTCATGGATGTATGGCATCGCGCGCACGCTACCATCCGGTGTACGCTCGACGAATGCCGGTCGATCCGAAGCGGCAGGCGGCCGCGCTCGAGGCTCTCCGGACGGCAACGCCTGCGAAGAGCGAGGCCGCCAGCTTCTGGGAGCGTCATGGCGGGAAGCTGATCCTCATCGGCGTGCTGCTCCTCGGCATCTGGGTCGGTGCGCGGCTGGTGGGCGCGTTCGTCCGCAGCTCGGTCGACGAAACCAGCCGCGCGCAGGACGATCTCCGCCGCGGCCTCCGCCGCTAATCCGAGTGGAAACCCAGGAACGCAGCTTTTCGTCGCTGGGGCCCGCGCTGCGGCTGCTCGGGCTGGTGCTGCTGGTCGCGGCGGCGCAGTCGGCGCGCGGGCTGTGGGCGTCGCTCGCGGGAATCGTCACCGGCGAAGGCGCGCCGCCGCTGCCCACCCTCGCCGATGCGCTCTGCGGGCTGGCGGCCGTCGCGGCGGGCGCATTTTTTCTCCGCCATGCCGACGAGAACGCGCAGGCGCTCGCCGGTGGCGGCCGGGTGCTGCCGCCGCTGACGCTGGTGCGCCTGGTGCAGCCGCGCTTCGAGCATCCGTTGCGGGAGCTATGGAGCCGCAGCGATCCCGGCATTCCCCTCGCGCCGATGCCCGAGAGCCGCGTCTTCGGCACGCTCTGGGAGCGGGGCTGGCGATCGCGATTCCGCTCTGGGCGTTCGCGATGGTGGCCGGCGTGGAGGGGCGCGTCGCGCTGCTGCTCGACGGGGCGCACCATGTCGCGATCGGCGCGGCCTGTCTCGCGGCGCTGCACTTCGCGGCGGCGCTCGCGCGGCGGCAGGACGAGGCCTGGCCGCGGGTCCCTCCGAAGACGGTCCCGCCCCCGGTGGCTTCGCCGTCGGCGGACTTGATTGGGCGGACATCGCCGCCGCGGCCGCCGCCGGCGGCGCCCGCTCTGGTCGAGAAGGCAGCGCCCGCGGTCTGCGTCATCTGTCGCGCCGCGCTCACCGGACGCCGCTGCGAGGCCTGCGGCGCGCCCGCGCTGGCTGGTCCCTTCCGCGTGCTGCAGGGCCTGGGCGGGTCGGGTGCGAGGCGCACCTACCTCGCCGAATCGCCCGACGGCGCCCGCGTCGTCCTCAAGGAACTGAGCGTCGCCACCGTGCCGGATGCGCAGGCGCTCGAGGCCTTCACCCGCGAGGCCCGTACGCTGCGCGAATTGAAGCATCCGCGCCTGCCGGCGTACGTCGATGCCTTCCGCGAGGAGGACGGCCCGCGCGCGCGGCTCTATCTGGCCTACCGGTATCTCGACGGGGTTTCGCTGAACGAGGAGATGGAGGACCGGCGGTATACCGAGGACGAAGTCCTCGACTTGGTCGAGGAGGTCCTCGAGATCCTCCGCCACCTGCACGGGCTGCAGCCGCCGCTCATCCACCGGGATCTGATGCCGTCCAATCTCGTCCGCCGCGGCGACGGAAGCATCGCGATGATCGACTTCGGCGTCGCGCGCGATCTCGACCGCACCGTGCATAGCGGGACGCTGGTCGGCACCGTCGGATACATGCCGCCCGAGCAGCTGGCGGGTCAGGTCGATCTCACCTGCGACCTCTACGCGCTCGGCGCGACCGCGTTGCATCTTCTGACTCGCGTGCCGCCCTGGGAGTTCATGGACGGGCCGGAGCTGCGGCTGCCCAGGCTCGCCACCGCGCCCGTCGCCCGGGCTCTCTTGCGGCGGATGGTCGCGCCCAGGCGGGCGCAGCGGTTCTCCTCGGCGCGAGAGGCGCTGGCGGCGCTGCGGCGGCTGCGCTCTGGTGGGCTGCGGCTGCCGGGTAGGAGCGTTGCCGCCGCCGGCGCACCCCATCGCACAGGCGCATCCGGTGGAAGTGAAGAAGCCACCGCCGATGACGGTCCCCGAGATGCCGCTGACCGCGCCGCCGGCTGGACCCGTGTACTGGAAAGGCGGCGCGCTGACGCGGGCGGAGATCGAGGCCAGCCTGCGGCAGCTCCCGCCGTGGTTGAAGAGCGATCAGCCGTGGTGGATCCAGCAGCACGTCCTCGCGCTGGCGCGGCGGCGGCTGCTCGCCGTGGAGGCCGAGCGGCGCGGTCTGGCGGTCGCGGCGACGGGAGTGGAGCGGGAGCGTCTTCTGGCGCGC
>VBLM01000561.1 GCA_005879095.1 Deltaproteobacteria bacterium | reverse complement strand
GAGTTCATCGAAGTCGCCGAAGTGCCGGAAGAACTCCTCGGCAACTCGGCCCGCGTGGTCCGGCGCGGCGCGGAAAAACTCGGCCTGCACGGACAGCCGCTGCGCCGCAACGCGCGCCATTGCAAAGGCAGCGGCGTGTGCTGTTTCGGCTGCCCGACCGAAGCCAAGCGCAGCGCGAACGTGACCTGGGTGCCGGCAGCGGTGAAAGCCGGCGCGCGGCTCTTCGCGGGTTCGAAAGCGGATCGAATCGAGCTGGGAAAGCAGCACGTGGTTCACGCGGGCGCGCTGCAACTGGAAGCGGACGCGGTCGTGGTCTCGGCGGGCACGCTGCACACACCGTCTCTCTTGTGGCGCAGCGGGGTCCGGCATCCCGCTCTGGGACGCAACGTGTCGATTCATCCGGCCTGCAAGGCGAGCGCGCTGTTCGACGAGGAGATCCGCGGCTGGGAGGGCGTGCCGCAGGGATTCGGGATCCACGATCTGCACGGCGAGGGCATCCTCTTCGAAGGCATCTTCACGCCGCCGGAGTTCGGCGCCTTCGCGCTCCCGTTCGTGGGCGCGAAGCTGACGCAGGTGATGGAGCAGTACGCGCAGATGGCGGCGTTCGGCTTTCTCATCGAGGATCGCAGCGTCGGCGTCTTGCGGCTCGATACTTCAAGACCGCAGCTCTTCTACGAGCTGGGCAAACCGGAGATGGAGAAGCTGCGGCGCGGCGTGGACATGCTGGCGCGGATTTTTTTCGCAGCCGGCGCGCGAGAGGTGTTCGCGCCCGTCGCGGGATTCGAGTCGCTGCGTTCACTCGCGGACATCGAGGGCCTGCGGACGGCGCGCCTGAGTCCGGCGATGTTCGAGCTTTCGGCCTTCCATCCGCTCGGGAGCTGCCGGGCCTCGCGGGATCCGTCGCGCGGCGTGGTCGACCAACAGCTCGAGGCGCACGACGCGCAGCGGCTGTTCGTGGTCGACGGCAGCGTGTTCCCTTCTTCGTTGGCCGTGAACCCGCAGCTGACGATCATGGCTTTTGCGCAGCGGGCGGCACGACACGTGCACGCGCGTCTCTCGGGCGCCCCGCGCGCGTAGTTTTTGGTAAGCTGCCCCCCCTTCCCGAGAGGAGCGCTGCGCAAATGGCCCAGGCGAGCAGGAGCGTCACCGTCAACGTGCCGCCCGAGAAGATGTTCGACGTCATCGTGGACTACGAGAAATATCCGGAGTTCCTGCCCGAGGTGAAGAAGGTCAAGATCGAGGCCGGGCAGGGATCGATCAAGGAAGTGACCTACACCGTCGACATCAAGGCGAAGGTCATCAACTACACGTTGAAGCACACCGCCGAGCGGCCCAACAAGCTCTCGTGGACGATGATCAAGGGCGAGATGATGAAGGGCAACGACGGCTCCTGGGTGCTCAAGGCGGGCACGCAGCCGGGCACGACCGACGCCACGTACACCATCGATCTGAAATTGAGCTCGCTCGTCCCGGGCTTCATCGAGAAGGCGCTGGCCGAGCAGTCGCTGCCGGGGCTGTTGACCAACTTCAAGAACCGCGCAGAGAAGCTGAATCCGAAGAATGCATGATTTTTCCGGCCGGGTCGTGCTGGTCACCGGCGGCGCGGGCGGGATCGGGCGCGCGCTGTGCGATGCGTTCGCGCGAGCGGGAGCGCGCGTCGCGGTCGTTTCGCGCGATCCGTCCGGCGGCGATCTCGCGGTGAAGTGCGACGTGCGCGAGCTCGCTCAGTGCACGGCCGCCGTGGAGCAGGTGGTCGCCGAGCTCGGCCGGCTCGACGTGCTGGTCAACAACCACGGCGCGAACTTTCTCGCGCCCGCGACCGCCATCTCGCAGAACGGGTGGCGCGCGATCACGTCGGTCGTACTGGACGGCACGTTCCACATGAGCCGCGCTGCGTTCGAGCCGCTGCGCGAAAGCGGCCGCGGCCGCGTGATCTCGATCGCCGCCACGAATGCGTTCCTCGGCTCGCCGCTGATGGCCCCGAGCGGCGCGGGAAAGGCGGGCGTGATCTCACTGATGGAGTCGCTCGCGGTCGAGTGGGCGCCGTTCGGAATCACCTGCAATTCCGTCTCGCCCGGCCCGGTCGACACGGAGGGCGCGAACAAGCGGCTGTGGGCATCGCGCGAAGACTACGACCGCGTCGCCCGCCGCGTGCCGCTCGGCAAACGAATGGCCACGCCCGCCGACGTCGTCGGACCGGTGCTGTTTCTCGCCAGCGACGACGCGGCGTTCGTCACCGGCGCCGAGATCGTGGTCGACGGCGGCGAACGCCTGCGCCAGTACGACGTTTGAAATGGGGACAGATTGTCCGAGTTCCTCAACGACCTGCGCGGAATCTCGTTCGAAGGCTTCGTCGACTACGCCTTCGATCGTCCGGTGCCCAGGGAGCGCGAACCCAACTGGTGGCATGCATCCGACGAGGAACTGACGCAGCTTATCGTTGACCCGCGGCTGCAGTTGCAGCATGCGGCGCGCCTGTTTCACGATCCGCTTTTCCTGACGAGTCGCTTTTCGACCGACCAGATCGAGCAGGGCTTTTGGTTTCTCGCCCACGACGTCTCGAATTACGCTGAATTCTTTCCGCGACTCCTGTGGCGAG
>VBLM01000560.1 GCA_005879095.1 Deltaproteobacteria bacterium | reverse complement strand
AAACGCACCGTAAACGCAGAACCTTTTCCCGGCTCGCTTTCGACGTCGATGCGACCTTTCAGCGCGCGCGCGATCTCTTTGCAGATCGCCAGGCCGAGACCGGTCCCTTTTCCGCTCGGCTTGGTCGAATAGAACGGCTCGAAGATGTGGCGTTTCACGTCCGGCGCCATGCCGGTGCCGGTGTCGGCGACGCGCAGCACGACGTCGCGGCCGTCGTGGCGGGCCTGCACTTCGAGGCGGCCGCCGTTGGGCATCGCGTCGACCGCGTTCGTCATCAGGTTCGTGAGGAGATGCCGGACGAGGCCGGGATCGGTGCGGACCGATCCCCCGTCGACGTCGCGGGCTACCTGGATCCGCGTGCGCGCCTCGGTGCCCAGCGTCAGATCGAGCGCCTCGTCGATCAGCGGCGCGAGCTGAACGGTTTCGGCGGCGGGCGTGAAGCCGCGCGTCTGATCGAGGAAGCGGCGGATGATCTGCGTCATCCGCTGCACTTCGCCCTGCAGCAGAGAGATCTGGTCTCTGGCCGGATCGGCGAGGTCCGGGCGGCGCGCGAGAAGCTGCAGGTGGCCGTTGAGGGCGTTCAACGGATTGCCCAACTCGTGGGCGATGGTTCCCGCCAGCTGTCCCAGCGCCGCGAGCCGTTCTTTCGAAGTCAGATCCCGCCGCGCGGCCACCAGCAGCTCGTTCAGATCGGTCAGCTCCCGGTTCTTCTGCATCAGCTCGGCGGTGGCTTCCTCGATCCGCGCCGTCAGCTCCGCGTTGAAGCCGCGGATCTGCGCCAGCATCCGGTTGAATCCGCGCGCGAGGTACGCCAGCTCGTCGCCGCCCTCGGCTGGACCGGGCGCTTTGACGTCGAGCAGGCCGCCCTCGACGGCGCGCATGGCGAGCTGCAGCGCCGAGACGCGCCGGATGAGGATGCGGCCGAGCAGGATCCAGAAGGCGATGATGAGGAACACCGAGGCGCCGACCGCGACTTCCAGCAGCCCCTTGCGCTCCGCCGCCACCAGCCGCTCGGCCTCGGCGAGCGACGCGAGCAGAACCAGGCGCGCCTTGGCGCCACGCGCGTCGTTGAACGGCGCGATCACCCGCAGCGCCCGGCCATTGTCGGGGTCGTCGACCACGTCGCCGGAGAGCCGCGTCGCCGGCCCGCGCCAGCGCGTGAAGATGATCCCGCTCGGCGTGATCTTCGCGGCGGTGAAGTCGGAATCGACGCCCAGCGCCGCCTGCCGCGCCAGCTCTGCGCGGAGCAGTCCACGGTGCATGCGTACGGTCGCGGCCAACTCTTCCGAGAGTTGATCGTCGTCGTTGCCGGCGTGCTTCAGGGCGAGCGTGGTGGCGGAAGCCAGCTCCGCGATCCGCTTGCGGATTTCGTCCTCGACCGACCTTTGTCCGATCCGGAGACCAAGCGCGGACGCGACGAGCAAAGTCGCCGCCAGCACCGCGGTAAACAACGCAACGAGCTGAAGCCGTAAGGACATCGGATGCAGTGTAGCGCAGCGCTGGACGCGCCGCGTCGGCGCTCACCCGAGAGGCTCTAGATCCCGGCGCTAGCGCGCCTCCACCAAGGGGGATCTCGCTCCCCCCTGGACCCCCCACATGCAATGAGCTTTATGCGCGCGGGACCTGATCGGTGGGCGCGGGCGACTCGAGCTTCTTTTCGTCGGTGTCGTCGTGCTCGCTCAGGCCCTTCTTGAAGCCCTTGATCGCCTGCCCCAGGCTCGCGCCCAACTGCGGCAGCTTCGAGGGCCCGAAAAAGAGAAGCGCCAGCGCCAGGATGACCAGGATCTCGCCGAAACCAAGCCGCATCTCATCGCTTACTTGTAGAGCGGTGAATGCCTTGAGCGCGGTGCCCAATTCGTCGAGCCGCAGCGGGCTCGAGAAGGTCTCGAGCTGTGCGGCGGTGGTCGACGGGCTGGTCAACTCCAGCGCCAGCAGGCGCGCGCCCGGCCCGTGAGTGCTGCCGTCGTCGGCTTTCGCGTCGGCGAACGGGTCGCACAGCGTGATCATCGCGTTGCAGTCGACCGCCGCCGAGAAGCCCGGATCCGGCAGGTGGAAATTGCGCGAACCGGCAGCGCCTACCGGCGGCAGCCAGAATTCCCAGTTGAGCCGTGCGGCGTTCGCCAGCTCGAAGCGGTAGATCTGCACGCCCGGATCCGCGTCGCCGGTGATGGTCACGTTGCGGGTCGAGATCGTCGCGACGATCGAGCCCGACGCGGGCAGCTTCATGAACGAACTGGACGCGGGGATCTTCGGCGCTGCCTTGTCGGGCGAGGTGTAGGCGAGATCGCCGTTCGCGATCGCGTTGATCTGGCCGCTGATCGCGATTTTCGTCGTCGATCCGGGGGTGAGGCCGCCGAAGTTCAGCGCGAGCAGCGCGATGGCCGCCGGGCTGCCCTCGGTGCCGCCGTTTTCCGGCGCGAACTTCACGTGCAAGACGTTGGGATCACACGGATTCGACGCAGGATCGCAGTTCGAATCGACGACGCCGCCGTGGCCATCCTTGGCCGAGAGGCCCGCGGTCATGCCGAGCGGGATGAACCCGAGCGGGTAGTTCATGCTGCCGGCGACCACGAGCACACCGTCCACGTACGTTCCGTCGAGCTGCGGCAGCGGCGGGCTGGTGACGTCGTAGCGCAGGCGCATCGGCGTGGTCAGCTGGATCGGCTGCGGCGTGAATGTCGGTGTTCCGCCCGGCGGGGTGACGGGCGCCTTGACGCCCACCACCGCGCCGGCTTCCAGCTTCCCGAAGAAGCCGAGCAGCTGCGGCAAGAGCTTGCCGACGTCGATGGTGGCATTGGGGTCCAGGAGGGGAGTCAGCACGCCGACTACCTTGGACAGGTTGATATTCCCGCCGATCCCCCACAGCGAG
>VBLM01000087.1 GCA_005879095.1 Deltaproteobacteria bacterium | reverse complement strand
CGCGGTGGAGCGCATCCGCCGATGGATCGAGCCCGACGGGCAGCGCGTCTGGTGGGAACAACCGCAGGCTGCGTCCGGTGCCGCAGCCGAGATCCAGCGTGCGGCCGCGCGCGCCTCGCGCAACCCACTCGCGCCAGCGACGCATTCCCCGCCATTCCGCGAGGGCGCAGAGGCTGTCGTAGATCCATGGAATCTGCTCGATGCCGCGCACGCCGGTTACTTTAGCGCGCTCGTCACTCGATTTTCTCGCCGCTCATTCCAGACGGTCACCGGCTGCTTACTGCAATGCAACACCGTCAACGACCCTGAAGCGCCGCGATTTGGTCAGCCGGTGGTCAGCAGCTCACGAGCCGGCACAAGGTCCAAACCGGGCCGCAGAGACGTAAGTGGCGGAAACTGTTCGATGTGTCGCCGAGCCCTTGATACCGTTTGCAAACCTGCGCCCTTCGGGTCGCTGCCCGAGCCCAAAAACGTGAAGGCCCCACAGGCTAAGCACCTGCAGGGCCTGCGTTTTTTTGGTTGCGGGGGCAGGATTTGAACCTGCGACCTTCGGGTTATGAGCCCGACGAGCTACCGGACTGCTCCACCCCGCGTCAGCGTTCGGGCCGACTCGTATAGTCAACGCGGCGCACGGTGTCAACCCGGGGAGGACCAGTCGCGGAGTACGGCGGCGGTCGAGTGCTCGCCTTGGGAGGGAGCGGGCGAGCGAGGGGCGTCCGGCGCAAGCGCGGGGAACGTGCGGAGCAGGTCGCCGGCGAAAGCGCCCTCGAAGAGAGGGTGCGACCGCAGCTCGGATACCTCCAGCACCGGCTCGCCGCAGCAGTCGGCTGGGCGCAGCAGCGTGTCCCACTCGTCGCGCGTGCGACCGCGGAAGAGCGCCTCGACGGAGGGAACCAGGTCGGCGTCGAACGCGCGCTCGGTCCAGTCCGGGTGACCGACTGCGGTGCAGAAGCGTTGCCAGAATTTCGGCTCGAGGGCGCCCAAAGCATACGCACCGCGGGCGCACGCATAGACGCGGTAGCAGGGGCGCGAACCGTCGAGCAGCGGCGAGGTCGCGAGGATCAACCCGGTGGAGCCGCAGCCACCAGGGCCTGCTGACCCCCACCGAAGAGGTCGCCGAGCTGCAGGCGCGAGTCGCCGAACGAGAGCACGCCCGCGAGCGCGAGATAGCCGATGTCGTGGCCAGCGCGATCGCGCCAGGCCGAAAGAGCCTGTCCGAATCCGGAGATGCGGCAGACGACGAGGCGCTCCGGAAAGGCGCCGGGGACGAGGCGCTCGAGCACGCCGGGCCTGAAGCTCTCGATCAGCACGTCCGCCCGCGCGACGAGCTCGCCGAAGACATCGGATGGAAGATCGACCGCGATCGATCGCTTCCCGCGGTTGAGCGCCGCGAACATCTCCGGCGACACCGCGCGGAGGTAATCGCCGGCGTCGCGATCTTCCACCTTGACGACGTCGGCGCCCAGGTCCGACAGCACCAGCGAGCAGTACGGCCCCGGCAGGAGCCGCGACAGGTCGAGGACGCGTAAACCGGTTAAAGGTCCGCTACCCAATGACCTTCTGCAGCTTCATGGCGAGGCCCATGTCGCCCTTGATCTTGAGCTTGCCGCTCATGAACGCCATCTGCGGGTTCATCTTTCCCGAGACGATGTTCATGAAGTCCCCGGAAGACGCCGTCACCGTGCACTTCGCGGCGCCGGTCGTGCCGGGCGTCACCACGCCTGGCTCCTTGGTGAGATCGACCGTCCAGACGCCGCCGTTGTCGCCGGTGATGTTGAACTCGTAGACGGCGTTGACGGCCTTCGAGGTCTCGGGTTTGTCCTTCAGCTTCTGGGCGATCTTTTCCTCGAAGTACGATTTCGGCGTGTAGTCGGCCATGCGCTCCTCGGGACTGAATTTCAGAGGGCGCGGAATCTACTGGCGACCCACGAGACTGTCAACGAACGGCGCCAGCGCGCGCGGCCGCGACGCCGCATCGGCGACGAACGGCGTCGGGCCGAGGACGCGCGCGCCGGTCAGATCGAAGACCCAGCGCGGGTTCGAAGCGACCGAGGGATCGTCGGCAGCCGCGACGCGATTGAGGACGATCGCGGCGAGAACGAGGCCGCGCTCCTCGAGCACGTGAGCGCTGAGCGCGCAGTGATTCAAAGTCCCGAGGCCGGCGCGGGCGACGAGGACGACCGGGAGGCCGAGCCGTTCGGCCAGATCGAGATTCGTGACGATCGCGGAAGCGGGCGCGCGGTCGGGCGGATCGACTTCCTCCAGCGAGAGCGGCGCGCGCGCCAGAGGGACGAGCAGTCCACCCGCCGCCTCGACGACGACAGGCCCGCGGGCCGCGAGCTCCTCGATGCGCAGCAGATCGATGACGCGCCCTTCCGCTTCGGCGGCGACGAGCGGCGCGGCGGGCAGGCGGAATCGATACGGGCAGACTTCGTCGAGGGACTGCCCGGAACCACAAGCCTTCAAAAGCGCGAGCGCATCCGGGGGCGCAAGAAGATCGTCGCAGCCGGTCTCGACCGGTTTCAAGGCGCGGACCGGCGCCATCAGCGTACACAATGCCCGCGCGATCTCCGTCTTTCCGACCCCGGTATCGGTGCCGGCGACGAAGAAACCTTTCACATCAGCTCCGTCGCCTCGCGGATCGACTCGCGCACGCTCTCGACGAGGAAGTCGACCTCGGCGCCGACGATGGCGAGCGGCGGCATCAGCACCACCACGTTGCCGAGCGGCCGCAGCATCAGCTCGCGCCGGCGCGCCGCCAGCGTCACGCGGTGGCCCATTCTCGCCTCGTAGGGAAACTCCTCTTTCGTCTTCTTGTCCTTGACCAGCTCGATGCCGATCATCAGGCCGCGCTGGCGGACGTCGCCGACGTGCTTCAGCTCGGCCACGCTTTGCAGGCCTTCCGCGAGGCGCTCGGCCATCATCCGCGAATGGCCGTGGAAAAACGTGCGGCGCGATTCGTACGGACCGAGAAAACTCTCGTAAACCGCGTCGGTCGTCAGCGTCGCGGCGAGCGGGAGATAACCGCCGCTCAGTCCTTTCGCGACGCAGAGGAAATCCGGCACCACCTCTTCCTGCTCGCACGCGAACAAAGTTCCGGTGCGCCCGAATCCGGTGGCGACCTCGTCGCAGATGAGGAGCACGCCGTTCTCCTTGCAGGCGCGCGCGACGCGCTTCAGGTAGCCGGGCGGGTGCATGATCATTCCGGCCGCGCCCTGGACGAGCGGCTCGATCACGACCGCCGCGATCTCGTCGCGCCGGCCGTGGATGACCGACTCCGCCGCCATCGCCGCTGCG
>VBLM01000559.1 GCA_005879095.1 Deltaproteobacteria bacterium | reverse complement strand
CCCGCCAGAACGGCCCGGCCTTGCCGTGCGCCGGCAGGACCGCGCCCTTCTTCACGGTCGCGATCTTCTCGGCCGATTCGAGAGCGGAAACGAGGATCGCCGTGTCGACCTGCACGCGCACGTTGCCCGGCGCGCCGGTAGCCGGAACCGCCGGACCGCTCGGCAGCAGCAGCTTGTCTCGCTGGGCCTCGTAGAGATCCTTGTCTCCGACTTCGAGCCGCACCGGCACGCTCTCGTCGAGCGGTTTCTTCACCTCGAGGACGAAGGTGGCACTGCGCGATTCGCCCGGCTTCAAGGGTCCGAGCTTGGTGCGCCCCTTGCGCACGTTGACCTTGTCCTCGGAAAGATTGTGCAGCGCCGCATACGCGTCGAACGCCTGCCCGGTGCCGACGTTCTTCACGTCGACCACGATCTCGGTCGTCTCGCCCTTCTCGCCCTTGTGCAGAAGGCCGTCGGCCGAGATCACCTGCCAGCTCCAGGCAAACGCCGGCCGCGGCAGCTCCGCGATGTCGCTCTCCGCGCGCGCGTCGTCGATCGGGTCGCCGGCCTCGTCCTCCCACTTGACGGTGATGTCGTCGCGCCGCGAAGGCAGGTAGCGCGGGATCTTGATCGGCACCGTCCACGTCCGCTTCTCACCCGGAGCGATCTGCCCGAAGACGAACTCGCGCCGATCGAGCACGCTGTCCTCGCTCTTGGTCCACGCCCGCAAGCGGTAGATCGGCTGCGTGCCAGTATTGTGCGCCGTGATCGACATCTCCATCGTCCCGCCGGCCTGCGTCCGCGGCACGCGGATCTCGGCCTGCACCCGGGCCTGACCCTTCGGCGCATTGGCTGGCGATGGCGACCAGTTGACGCCCATCGCTTCCAGCGCCTTGCGCGCCTTCTCCTGCTCGCCGGCGCGGCGCTGCTCCACGAACGGCTTCGCCTGCGTCAACTGTTGCCGGCGGTCGGTCGAGGTGGCCTGCATCAGGAGGTCGCGGCAGAACTCGATCTGGTAATCGACCTGCACGCCGTCGTCGTCGGACGGATCGTCGTCGTTGACGTCGTCCTCGGGCTGCTGCCCGGACTCGATCAGCTCGCGGTTCTTCCGCTCCTTCACCGTCTCTTCCTTGACGAAGCGCAACGTCTCCGACGGCTTGGTCGAAACCTTTTCGCGGCCGGCCCGCGCCTGCTCTTCGTCATGCGCGAATCCATTGAAGAAATGCTTGTCGTAATCGGCCTCGCGGAACGTCTTCGGCGGCGCCCAGAGGTCGATGCGGTCCTTCACGATCCGCGCCGGCACCAGCTCGATGTCGGGCGTGATGCCGACCTCCTGGATCGACATGTCGCCGGGCGTCAGGTACTGCGCGATGGTCAATTTCAAAGCGCTCTCGTCGCCATTTTCGCGGTCCTTGAAGTCGTAAAGGACCTGCACCGAGCCTTTGCCGAAGGACTGCCGCCCGACGATGATGGCGCGGTTCAGGTTCTTCAGCGCGCCGGCGACGATCTCGGACGCGGAAGACGACTCGGACGAGATCAACACCGCCATCGGGAACTCGCGCTCGCCGCCGTCGTTGCGCGCCAGCTTCGGCTCGCGCAGCGTGCCGTTGACGCCGACGGTGGTGACGATCACGCCCTCTTCGACGAACGCGTCGCTCACCTGGATGGCCTGCTCCAGCAGGCCGCCGGGGTTGCCGCGCAGGTCGAGCACCAGGCCCTTCAGCGTGCCGCCGTTCTGCTGCTTCAT
>VBLM01000558.1 GCA_005879095.1 Deltaproteobacteria bacterium | reverse complement strand
TTCGATTCGAGTAGCCGGCGAGAGGGCGGCCATTCGCCCGTCTGGCCGCAGTGCGCTTCGACCTTCCGATGACGATCATCCCGGCATGAGACTGCATCGCAGCTGCCTGCTCGCCGGCGGTGCCGCGGGCCTCGCTTTCGGGCTGCGGCGCACGCTGCCGTACGTCTGGTTTCACGACAAGGTCGTCCTCATCACCGGCGGCTCGCGCGGCCTGGGCCTGGTGTTGGCGCGTGAGCTGGCGCGGCGCGGCGCGAAGCTCGCCATCTGCGCCCGCGACGGCGCCGAGCTGGAACGGGCGCGCGCTGAACTGGCGGGCCGCGGCGCAGAAGTGCTCGCCGTCGAGTGCGACGTGAGCCTCCCGGCGCAGGCGCAGTCGCTGGTCGATCAGACCTTGCACCGCTTCGGCCGGCTCGACGTGCTGATCAACAACGCGGGCATCATCCAGGTCGCGCCGGTCGAGTCGATGGGGCTGCGCGACTATCGCGAGGCGATGGAGATCAATTATTTCGGAATGGTGCAGGTGACGCTCGCCGCGCTCCACCACATGCGCAAGCGGCGCGAGGGCAACATCGTGAACATCTGTTCCATCGGCGGCGCGGTCGCGGTGCCGCACCTGCTCCCGTACACCGCGTCGAAATTCGCGGCGGTCGGATTTTCCGAAGGCCTGTGCGCGGAGCTGCGCTCGTGCGGTATCTGCGTGACCACCATCCTGCCCGGCGTGATGCGCACCGGCTCGTTCGTCAACGCGATGTTCAAGGGACGGCAACAGAGTGAGATGGCGTGGTTTTCGCTGAGCTCGTCGCTGCCCGGAGCGTCGATCGCGGCTGGCCGGGCGGCGCGGCGGATCCTGCGCGCGTGCGCGCTGGGCGAGACCTACGTGACCATCGGGCTGGCGGCGAAGATCCTTCGTTTCATGCACGCCGTCTTGCCGGGATTGATGAACCGCGCGTTCGCGCTGGGAACGATGCTGCTTCCGCGTCCGGGAGGCGCGGGACCCGACGACGTCGCCGAGCCGGGCTGGCTGCACCGCGCCCCGCTCGGCCCGCTGACGAAGCTCGGCGACGAGGCGGCGCGCAAGAATCGCGAAGTACCGTGGGCGCCGCCTACCTAGCGTGTTCGTCCATCCACGCGGCGATGTCGGACATGACCTGCTGCTTCTCGGGCTCGCGCAAGAGGTCGTGGTACAGCCCGTCGTAAATCTTCAGCGTCTTGTCGGCGCTGTGCGCGCGCTCGACCAGATCGCGCGTTCCCTGCGGCGGCGTGATCGCGTCCGCGCCGCCGTGCATCGCCAGCAGTGGCACCGTCACTTCCTCCATGTGCTCGCCGATGAACTGGATTGCGCCGATCAGCTGCGCTGCCGTGCGGGCGGGACCGTTGCCTTGGTCGACCAGCGCATCGGTCTTGCACTGCTGCACGACCCGCTCGTTGCGTGAGAATTTGTCGAGATCGAGCGAGAACACCGCCAGCCGCGGCAGCGTCTTCCCGAGAATTTTCGTTACGCTGATCTTGAATCCGGACACATCGACGCGCAGCGCGGCGCCGCTCAGGATCAATCCCGAGAGCGCAGGCTTGCGCGTCAGCACCCAGTCGGTGGCGATGGCGCCGCCCATGCTGTGGCCGAGCACGAAGAGCGGTTTACCTGGCCGCCGCACCCGCTGCACGAACGTCTCCAGATCGTCGGGGTACTCGTCGAAGTCGGAGACGTAGACGCGGCGCCCCTCGGAGCTCCCGTGGCCGCGCAGGTCGAAGGCGCGCACTTCGTAGCCGTGCTGCGCGAGACGATCGGCGAATTCCCCGTAGCGCGCGCTGTGATCTTTCAGGCCGTGAACGATCACCAGCACTGCGCGCGGCTCGTGCGATGCAGGCCGCCACCACTGCTCGTAGAGCTTGAGCCCCAGCGCGCCGATGAAAGTGCCTTCGCCGTGCTCGACGCCAGACGCGAGCGTGACGCCTGGGCGCGGGCGGACGACGAACCGGGGCGCGGCGCACGCCACACAGAGACAGAGGAGCATCGCCCGGCCCACGTGCCGACTATACTTTGGAAGTGCTGATCGTAGAGTGATCGCATGACGCGGTTTCGCAACCTCGACGGATCGGGGCCGAACCCCGGCTCGGACGTGTTTCGCTGGGCGGTGGTGGACAAGGTCACGGGCCGCCGCCGCCGCAGCCCGGCCAGCGCCGAGGTCCCGGCGGTGAAGCCCGATCTCGCCGTTCTGCGGAACGCGCCTGCTCCCGGTGAGCCCGCGCGGCTGACGTGGATCGGCCACGCCAGCTGGCTAGTGCAGATCGACGGCGCGGCGCTGCTGATCGATCCGGTATTCTCGAGGCGGATC
>VBLM01000557.1 GCA_005879095.1 Deltaproteobacteria bacterium | reverse complement strand
TTCCGCAGCTGGCATCTTGATTGGGGACTGTATTTGACGAAACGCTCATTTGCAAGCGTTTTGTCGTTGAATCTCTCAACCGGCGCGAAGGACCGAGGAGAAAAGCGCCGCTCCACTGGTCGCGCACTCATCGCAGATGTACACAGCTGGCCCAGCGATTAGTTTCCGAATCTCCGCCGGTGGCCGCGGAGGTGGCGACTCCCGCTGTCCACAAGAAGTCGACGCGCCATCTCGGTAGCGTCGTCGCTGTCGGGCAGTTTCAGTGCTGCCAGCAGTGCCGGAATTGCCTCTTCATCGGGCAAAGAAGCCAAAGGCGCGATTTCGACTCCTCTGCCTTTCGGCAGACTGAATGGTGAAGTGCACAACTTTAGACACTCATTGCAAATGCGAGGCGGCGTACCAAGCACGCCCACGAGGCCGCGCACGGAGCTCGCGTCCTTCCCGCAGAACGAGCATTCGCCCGTCAACGCGACCACCACTGACGGCGGCGCATGTCAGCCGCCCGGCGGTAGCAGCACGGGCGCGATTCTCGGCTCTTCGGCCGGTGGCGGAGGGACCGAAGTAACTGCGAACGCCCCGTTCACCGGGGGACCCCGCGCTTCGCTGCGGCGTTCGCGTTCGCGCTCCTTGTAGCGGCGGATCGCGCCGGAGAGGATTTCGCTGATCAGCGCGTTGTACTCGATCCCGGCAGCCTTCGCGATCAGGACCAGGTCGCTCCAACCGGGCGTCAGACCGGGCAGCGGGTTGCACTCGAGGAAGTAGATCTTGCCCTGCTCGTCCATGCGGAAATCGACGCGGGCGACGTCGCGGCAGCCCAAGGCGATGAAACACTCCCGCGCCGCTCGCTCGAGCCCACGTAATTGCGTGGGTTCGAGCGCGGCGGGAACGTCGTAGCGAATCTTCGACGACGAGTCCTGTTTGAACTCGAAGGAATACACGGGCCGCGTCTCCGACGCGTCGAGAAAGACGACTTCCATCAGCGGCAATACTTTCGGCCGCCGCTCGCCGAGCATCCCGACCGTGAATTCGCGCCCGCCGATGTAGTCCTCGACCAGCGCCGGCTGATCGTACTTCGCGATCATCGCCTGCGCCGCCGCACGCAGGCCCTCCTCGTTTTCCACCACGCTCGTGGTGTGCACGCCCTTCGAGCTGCCCTCCGCGACCGGCTTGACGATCAGCGGAAATCGCAAATCTTTCGGTAATCGTTCCTTACCGGTCGTCATGGTGAAGAAATTCGGCGTCAGGATGCCGTGCTGCCGCACGATCTTCTTCGCCAGCGCCTTGTCCAGCGCGATGTTCAAGGCGGCCGGATCCGAGCCGCTGTACGGAATGTCCAACAATTCCAGCAGAGCCGGCACCTGCGACTCGCGATTGCGGCCCTTGATCCCCTCCGCCATGTTGAAGACGAGGTCCGGCTTCATCGTCTCGATCAACGAAGGCAGATCGGCGGTCGCTTCCAGATCGATCACCTCGTGTCCCGCCGCCGCGATCGCTTCACGCACCGCCTGGATCGTCTTCGGCGAGTCGTACTCCGCCTCTTCGTCGCGCGTCCCGTCCAGCGCCGGCTTGACCCGCTTGACGTTGAAGGTGAACCCAACCCGCAGCGGGCCCGTCTTGCGCGGCGGCTTGTTGCGCGCGTTGCGCGGCTCGTCCAGGCCCCAGCGGGCGACCGCGGACTCCACCACTTTCGCCAACACGCCGTCGGTGTGCAAACCCTCCAAAGCCGCAGCCGCGTAGATACCCGCGCCGGGTTCCAGCGACGGCAGGGCGTTGAGCTCGATGAAATAGACCTGCCCGTCGTCGGCGACGCGGAAGTCGATCCGGCCCAGATCGCGTACGCCGAGCGCCTTGTACGCCCGCCGCGCCATGTCCTGCGCGCGCTCCAAGACATAGGCAGGTAATTCGGCAGGACACCTGACGTTGACCGCGTTGTAATGAACCGATTTGAGATCATAATCGTAAATTCGATAACGACGTTTCGATAATTCCGACTCGTCGATCACATACTCGACCGGCGTCAGGACGCCCGTCGAAGCCTTCTCCAGGAAGGCGACGGTCAGGTCCTTGCCCGGGATGTACTCCTCGACCAGGACACCGGCAGGGAACTTCGCAAGTTGCCTCTCAACCAACGCGCGCAACCGCGCGCGATCCTCGACGATCGAATCCTGGGTGATTCCTTTGGACGACCCTTCGAAGTTCGGCTTGACGATGACCGGAAACCGCCAGCCGTCGAGCTTCAGAGCCGCCAGTTCCTCGATGAACTGCCCGCGCGGCGAGATCACGCCGTGCTCGCGCAGCATCAGCTTGGTCAGCGCTTTGTCGAGCGTGACCGCGAGCACCCACGCATCCGATCCGGTGTAGGGAAAACCGAGCTCGTCGAACAGCGCCGGGTAGAAGGCCTCGCGAAACCGGCCGCGCCGTCCTTCCGCCGTGTTGAAGACGAGGTCCGGAGAGTACGCCTCGAGGCGCGCCGCGGTCCGGCTGGCCGGACCCGACACTTCGATGCGCTCGACGCGGTGGCCTAGGCGCTCGAGCGCGGTAGTCAGGGCATCGATCGTCTCGCGGCTGTCGAACTCCGCTTCGTCTTCGGAATCGGTGAGACGCAGGTTGTGAGTCAGTGCGAGACGCATGTTGCCGTTTCCTTCTCTGAAGTCTCACGCGCCGCACGCGACGCCAGGGGAGCCGCCGTGCGTGGCGCTTCGCGTACAGCGGGCGCGCGCAAGCCGAGCGCTATCGAAGCGTCGATCACCTGGGTGCCGGCCAGCAGATCGCCGATCCGCCGCCGGCCCAGATCGCGAGTCAGGGGCCGCAGCGCGACACCGGCCTCGAGCAGCGCGATGCACCCGAGTGCGCCCGCCGAAAACAGGACCGGCGCGCCGAGCACGGCGGGCAGGAGTCCGAGCACGAAGAGAACATTGCGGACCATCGACTCGCGCGTCCCCGACGGCCGCCGCGCGGCGAGGACGACCACGCGCAGACCCGCGAGCCGCTTGCCGAGCGAACGGCCCGGTCCGAACAGAGAATCGCCGCACAACAACAAGGCCGCGGAGAGAATCTCGCCGGCGCGCGGTCGTCCGCGCGGAACGAGCAACAACGGCGCGAGCGCGATCAGCAGATCGATCACCCGCGCCAGCACGCGCCTGCGGAAATCGGCGGGAGGGTATGCCTGACTCGGCGGCTCGGCCGGACCGTTATCCACCGTCATCGGAGGCCCCCTCGACTTCCTCGCTGCGGGTGAAGAGCACGAAGGCCATCGCCGGCCGCTTGGAAGACTCCCGCATCGCGAACTGCATGCCCTCGAACGTCCAGCCCCGCCCGGTCCAGTCGTTGACGATCGCTTCCAGGCTTTCGTCCGTGACCGAGCTGGTTTCGACGATCTTCCATCGCGTGACGGACATCAAGCTTGATCTTGCAGCCACCGCGCGGCGTCCACGGCGCTGTAGGTCAGGATGATGTCCGCGCCTGCACGCTTGATGCCGGTGAGAATTTCCAGGCCCACCCGCTTCTCGTCGATCCAGCCCTGCTGCGCGGCGGCCTTGAGCATCGAGTATTCGCCGGAGACGTTGTAGGCGGCGATGGGCAGATTCGTCAGCCGCTTCACCTCGTTGATCACGTCGAGGTATGCGAGCGCCGGCTTGACCATGATCAGGTCCGCGCCCTCGGCGATGTCGAGCAGCGCCTCGCGCCGCGCTTCGCGCACGTTGGCCGGATCCATCTGGTACGCCTTGCGATCTTTCGGGCCTTCGCGGGGCGCGCTGTCGGCAGCCTCGCGGAAGGGGCCGTAGAAACCGCTCGCGTAT
>VBLM01000556.1 GCA_005879095.1 Deltaproteobacteria bacterium | reverse complement strand
GAAGAGCGGATCGGTCATAAGAGCAGCTTCCGCAGCCGTTCCAGCGCGTCCTCGGTCTTCTTCACGTAAGGATTCTGCGCTCCGACGCGCTGGGCGGTCGAGAGCGTCTGCTCGTAGACGCGGATCGCCTTCCCGACCAGGTTCTTCACTTTGTCGCGTAACTGCTGCCGGTAGAGCACGCTCTGCTGCTCGTCGAGGCCGCGCGGCAACGGAGCGTTCACCAGTTGTTCATACAGATCTTCATACATTTCTCCGATGCGAAAACCCGCCGCGGTGGCCCACTCGCCGTCGCCGCGGCGGATGCAGCGCAGGTAATGGCCCTGCGCGGAGAGCAGGAATTGCGCCTTCCGTTCCAGCGCATCGCCGAGCGCTTTCTCGTCCATCCCGGCCGGATCGAGCGTTTCGGCGCGAAACGAGCCGCGGAAGGCCTCCCCGAGCCAGAACTCGGCCTGCGCCGGGAGCGCGGGATCGATCGGTTCCTCGTTGTCCTTCTCGTACATTTCGATGGCCGCGCGCAGGAGGATCTCGCCCTCGGCGCGCGCGCCGCTCTCGATGCGGCAGACGGCCTCCTGCACCATCGCGCTGGCTTTCTGCAGCGTGGGCAGGCCGGGGCGCGCCGACAGCTCGTGCAGCCGCTGAGCGGCAGCGGCGAGCCGTCCCAGTTTGTACTCGACGAGCGCGGCGTGAAATTGCGCGTCCGGCTCGTTTTTCAACTGGATATACTTCGAGTACCGCGCGAGCGCTTCGTCGAGCTTCCCCCGCCGTTCGTACGAGAGCGCGGCATTCCAGATCGCGGCCGGCTGCGGCTGCGCGATCCGATCGAAGCACGCAGCCGCCTTCGCGAAATCGCCCGCCTGAAACGCGCGCGTCCCGACGTCGAACAGCGTCGCATCGTCCATCTCACCGAGCTGCAACTGCTCGGGTGGTCCGGCAGTGATGACCGTCGGCTCGGTGATCTCGATGCGCCGGGATTCGCCGCGCGAATGAGCGCATCCGACGAGCAGTAGCACTGCAATCCGCTTCATCCCATCACTGTCACGACGAGCTTGCGATTGCGCGGCCCGTCGAACTCGCAGAAATAGATCGCCTGCCAGGTGCCGAGCGCGAGCTTGCCGGCCTGCACCGGAATGGTCTCGGAGAACCCGACCACCGCTGCCTTGGCGTGCGCGTGCGCGTTTCCTTCCTCGTGCTTGTAATACTTTTCATTCCGCGGCACGGCCCGCTCCAGCGCGTTGAGGATGTCGGTCTGCACATCCGGATCGGTATTCTCGTTGATGGTGATCGCGCCGGTCGTGTGCCCGCAGAAGATCGAGCACAGCCCGTACTGCACGTTGCTGGCTCCGACGATGGCGCGGACGCGCTTGGTGACGTCGATCATCTCCGCCTTCTTCGTCGTCGGCAGCTCGATGGTCGCAGTGTGGAACATCAGTCGCCTCCGTTTTCGCCGAGATACCCATCGATCTGCCACAGGCCGGCCAGATCGTGCACGTCCTTGCGCAGGCGAGGCACGCTGAACAACGGAACGCCGTGCAGCGTGGTGCGCAGCCGCTCGACCTCGCGCCGGTCGAGATCGGCGAGCGCGGCCTGATCGGTCAGCGTCTGGCAGAGCCGGTCCGAGAGCGGCGGCGCGCCGGCGTCCTTGATCTGCGCCAGCTGCAGCGCCTCGCGCAACGCCGGCAGGTTGTCGGGCCCGCCGTGCCGGCGCGGATCGCGCTGCACCCGGTTGACGATCACCGCCGCGGTCTGGATGCCGTCGTCGGCCAGCGCCTTGTGGAAGAAAAGCGCTTCCTGAATGGTGAGCGGCTGCGGGCTGGTCACCAGCACGAAGGCCGCATCGCGCGAGGTGAGCAGCGCCTTCACCCTCGTCGCGCGGTCCTTGAAGCCTTCGTACATTCCTTCGAAGGCCATCATGAACCCGGTCAGATCGCGCAGGAAATCGGACCCGGTGAAGCGCGCCAGCGTGCGCAAAACCAGACCGGAGGGCGCCGCCAGCAGTTTGAGCCCGAATTTTCCCGCCTTCATCATCGGGCCCAGCACCAGCTTCATCGCGTTGTTGTCGAGCACGTCGAGGATGCGGGAGGCGGCGTGAAGAAAATCGAGCGCGTTCGAAGTCGGCGGCGTGTCGAGCACCACCACGTCGAAGCGCCGGCTCGAGTGCACCTCGTAGACTTTCTCCATCGCCATGTACTCGAGGCTGCCCGCCATCGCGGTGGAGAGCGTCTGGTAGAGCTTGTTGGCGAGGATCGCCTCGGCCTGTTGCGGCGTTCGTGCCTGCCGGCGCACCAGCTCGTCCCAGGTGTGCTTCAGGTCGAGCATCATCGCCCACATCTCGCCGCGCGGCGTCAGCCCGGCGTTGGCGAACATCGCCGGGTCGATGCGCGTCTCCTCGTTGCCCATCTCGTGCAAGCCGAGGCTGTTCGCCAGCCGCCGCGCCGGGTCGATGGTCAAGACCAGCGTACGCTTTCCGTCCATCGCTTCGCGCAGCGCGATGGCCGCCGCGGTCGTCGTCTTGCCCACGCCGCCGGATCCGACGCAGCAGATCACCCTGCGACCGCGGAGGACCTCGAGCAATGGCTTCACAGCGCGCTCTCGATCGCGTGCGCCACTTTGTCGATCGCCTGGGCGCCGAAGCTGCGCTCGAAGAAAAACGGCACCGGCAGGATCGGCCGCTGCACCGCGTTACGCAGGACGCCCTCGTAGTGCGCGGAGAGCGCCGCGCGCGACTCGTGGTTGTCGGCGGCCTCGCCCGCCGCCAGGAGCAGCGGGCCGCCGCGCGTCACCTGCGCCAATTCCTGTGGAGTAAAGCGCGAGGCGAAATATGCGTTGAGGAAGAGCGGACCCGGCGGAAAACCGTGCTGGCGCAGCGCGGCATCGAGCTCGATGGCCTCGTTGGCCGGCATCTCTTCCGGCAGCGTGACGACACAGACGCTGCACTGCTTCGGATCGGCGAGCAGCGACTGCATGCCGTGCATGTCGCGCGCGAGCGGCCCCTCGTTGACCAGGCGCAGGAAGACTTCGGGCACGGTGAGGAACGTGAGGCCGTGCCCGGTGGCGGGCGCGTCGAGGATCACCAGGTCCCAGCGCAGCCGGCCGCGCTCGGTGTCGTGCGCGGCGTGCCACCACACCTTGCCGAGCATGACGATCTCGGCGAGCGAGGGCGCGGCGGCGAGAAAGTAGCGCGCAGCCGGGTTCTCGAAGGCAATTTTATAGAGAGTTTCAAACTTGATGGTCATCAGCGCGTACTCGCGCATGGCTTCGCGCGGCCGCACGTGGACGCTGTACAGATTCGGCAACAGCTCGCGGATCCTGGTCCCCGACGGCGGCTTGCCGAAAAAATCCGCCACCCGCTCGCGCGCTACGACCTCGCAGACCAAAACCTTCTTGCCGCGCCGCGCCGCAGCCAGCGCGAGCGCCGCCGAGACCGTGCTCTTGCCGGTGCCGCCCTTCCCCGTCACCACCACGAGGCGTCGGCTGAGGAGGGCGGACTCGCTCATGGGGCGGCGGACTGTAGTGTTCGCTCTGGAAGGCGTCAACCGCGCCTTGACATGCTGCGGCAGGGCAATACAGTCCGCACATGCTGCGCGAGAACCCCATGTTCAAGAAAATGATCGCCACCGGCGAAGAGCGGATGAGCAAGATCGCCTCGCAATTGCTCTCCAACGAGAAGTTCATGAACGCGCTGCAGAAAACGGTGACGGCGGCGATGGACGCGCGCGGCACGGTGGAGCGCGCGGCGCAGACGGCGCTCTCGGCGATGAACATTCCCACCGCGGGCGACGTGAAGAAGCTGGAAGGAAAGATCGAGGAGCTGGAGAAGGTCTTCGAAGGATTGTCCGCGAAGATCGCGGAGCTGCAGAAGAAAGAAGCGCCACCGACCCACTAGGAAATGTCCGGGACGCTCGCGCGTTGATGTGGCATGTGGGCGCTTCTTGCGCTGACGTTGGTACCCGGTCGCGAGAAAATTCCGGGCGCCGACGTGTTCGCCGGAACCGTGCAGGGGCTGCACGTGTTCGTCACCAGACCTTCAGGTGTGACGGGCCGCGTGCCCGTGCTGTTCGAAGTCGCGTGGCTGTCGTGCGATTCGGTCGAGCAGCCGAAAGGTCCCGAGGACGGATTCACGCAATTGATCTGGGACCTCGCGGCGCGCTATGCGACGTTCCGCGTCGACAAGCCGGAGCCGTGCGGCGATCTCGATTTCGACAAAGAGCTCGCGGCGTATCGGACGGCGTTTGCGGCGATGCAACAGCTCGACTTCGTCGATCCCGCGCGCGTCTACATCGTCGGCTTCAGCAACGGCGGCGGCATCGCGCCGCTGGTGAGCGCGAAGGCGGCCGGATATCTCGTCTTCAGCGGCTGGTACAAGACCTGGTTCGAGCACATGCTCGAGCACGAGCGGAGAAGAATGCATCGCGCGGGCGTCTCGGAAGCCGATCTCTCGGAGCGGATGAAGCTGTACGCGACTTTCTACGATCTGTACTTGAACGGCAGGCAGACGCCGGGCGCGGTGTTGCAGGCGCATCCGGAATTCAAGCCGCTCTGGACCGACCAGCCCGCCCGCCAGTACGGCCGGCCGGCAGCGTTCTACTGGCAGCTGCAGTCGTTGAATCTCGCGCGCGCCTGGTCCGCGGTCGACGCGCCGGTCCTGCTCGGGCACGGTTCCGAGGACTGGATCATGAGCGCCGACGACTTTGCGCTGCTCGCCCAGGCTTTGAACGCGCGCAAACCGGGCAGCGCCGAATTCATCGAATGGCCGGGCTTGGACCACGGGCTTTACCGGGCCGGCAACAAAACCGATCCCGCGTTGACCGAAAAAGTCCTCAGCTGGCTGCGAGCGCGCCAGTAAGCTCTTGCGGCACGCCGTCGACATAGACGATCCGGTTCTGCGGCTGCGCCGGAATGCGCGCGCCGGGCGTGAGAATCCCCGCGAAGTTCAGCGGGTCGCAGGCGGACAGCGAGATGCGCTCCTGATCTTTCGGCAGCCGCCGCACCGCGCGCAGCGCGTCGACCGCTTCCGGCAGCGCGAATTGCTCGCCCGAGAAGGCCTGGGCGAAGCGGCCGCCGCGGATCTCGCCGCGCGCTTCGAGCCGGCGATAAATCTGAAGAATCTCGCGCCAGGGCGGGCTGCGCGGCTCGCGCGCGAGCAGGTCGCGGAAGACGATCCCGTACCTTCGCAGATATTGCTTCGCCAACGGTTCGATGAACGGCGTGCGCTCGACGACCGCCAGCCGCAAGAGGGACCAGCGACCCGATCCGCCGGGCGCCTTCGAATCGAGCAGCGATCGCAGCGCCGCGAATCCGTCGCACGTCACGCGCCCGCCGGAGACCAGCTCCCACAGCGACTCGTAGAGCTCGCGCTTTTCGAACCCGAGCTGCGCTTTGAGCTCGTGCGGAAAGAGCGCGCCGCGCTGCTCGAGCAGCGCCAGCAGCACCCGCGCGCGATCGCCGACCGGCTCCGGCGCGCCGCGCGTCGCTTCGAGAAGCCATTCCAGATCGTCCCGGCGGGCCAACGTGATCGGCGTGGCGCGTCCGGGCGGATGGCGAAAGGGGGACACGATGGCGCCGCTGCGCGGCGTTCCCATCATGTCCCCGACACTGAGCCGCCCCCACGCGATCTCCCCGGACAGACAAAGCTGATCGAGGAGCGTGACAAACCCTGCGTCCCATGCAGCTGCGTCCCGGGTGCGACGTGCTGCCAGCGCAAGAGGAAGCGGATGAAATCCTGCGTCGAGGCGGGCTCGATCTCGCGCCGCAGCCGACCGAGCGTCAGCCGGTGGATGCGCGCGAGCAGCGTGCGCTCGCACCATTCGGTCTCGGTCGCGCCCTCGCGGTAACGGCCCTGCAGGACGAGGCCCTCGTTCTCCAGCTGCGCCAGCTCGTAGTCGACGGACGCCACGCCGAGCCGTAACGCCAGCTCGCGCGCCGTGATCGGCCCGACGATGCCGATCCAGCCGCGCACCGCATCGATCAGCTCGGACGAAGAGCGCTCCGCTGCGCGCCAGACGCCATCCACATACATTGCCCGACCCGCCGCCTGCAGCTCCGAGAGCCAGGAAAGCCAGGCCGCCGGCGGCTCGCGCAGCTGCGCCAGCGTGAGCAGAACGTCGTGGAGCTCGTCCGCGGAACGCACGTCCGGGAAGGCCTGCTGCACGACCTCCGCGATCGCTGCCGCGTCCAGGAAGCCCAGCGCGGCCGCGTCGCGGGGATCGAGCGTCCGGCGCATCTGCACCGCCCGCGAGCGGCGCTCCTCGAGCGGCGCGTCGTCGAGGTAGGCGTAGGGCGCAGAATTCAGGATTTCATGCGACAGCGGCGACGGCTCCGGCGTATCGCGCGCCAGCATGCGGATCTCGCCGTCGTGCATCCGTTGCAAGAGACCGCGCAGCGCCTCGATGTCCATCGCCTCGGTCAGGCAGTCGCGCAGCGTCTCGCGCACCAGCGGATGATCGGGCGGCTCGATGGGCCCGGCCGCGTTCTCCTGGCACTGAACCTGCGCCGGAAAGACCTGCGCCAGCAGATCGTCCGTCCGCATTCTCAAAATATTGAATGGGATCTTCTTGCCGGCGCGCGAGCGCAAAATAGCCAGCGAGCGGGTCGCGTTCCAGCGCCAACGAACGCCCCACATCGGCGCGAGCAGCGCTGCCTGCGTGAGCATCTCGTCGATGCTGTCGGGTGTGAGGAAATCGAAGATCGTCTCCAGCGGAAAGCTGTTCTGCGGACCCAAAGAGAGCAATACGCCTTCGTCGGTCGCCGCAGCCTGCAGCTCGAAGTCGAACGTGCGGCAGAAGCGCTTGCGCAGCGCCAGCCCGAAAGCGCGGTTCTGCCGCGCGCCGAACGGCGCGTGCACGATCAGCTGCATTCCACCCGCTTCGTCGAAGAACCGCTCGGCGATCAGCGTGCGCTGCGTCGGGAGCGCGCCCAGCGCGGCCTTGCCCGCCGCCAGGTAGCGCACGATCTGTTCCGCGCCTTCCGGCGGAACGCCGCACTGCGCAACCAGCCACGCCACGGCCTGCGCCGGGTCGGCCAAAAGAGGCTCCAACTCTTCGCGCAGCGCAGACACTTCCAGGGACAGCTCCGCCGTGCGCCCCGGCGCCTCTCCGTTCCAGAACGGCACCGAGGGCGGCGCGCCGTGCGCATTCTCCACCCGCACGCGACCAGCCTCGATGCGCCGGATGCGCCAGCTCTGGTTGCCGAGCAGGAAGATGTCGCCGGCCATGCTCTCGATGGCCCAGTCCTCGTCCACCTGCCCGATGGTGATGCCTTCCGGCTCGGCCACCACCGCGTACTGCGCCGTCTCCGGGATCGCGCCGCCCGACGTGATCGCCGCGATCCGCGACCCGCGCCGCGCCTTGAGCACCTTGTTCACGCCGTCGCGGTGCAGCCGCGCCCCCTGCGCGCGACCGGCCCGCCGCGCCACGCCCTCGGCGTGCATCTCGACGAGCGCGTCGAACTCCGAACGGGGCAGGTTGCGATACGGCCAGGCTCGCTTGACCAGCTCGTACGCGGCGTCCTCGGCGAGATCTTCGCACGCCGCCATCGCTACCAGCTGCTGCGCGAGCACGTCGCGCGGCCACTCGGGAATCCGCGTGATCTCGAGGGCGCCGGCCCGCATCCCGCGCACCAGGGCCGCGCACTCGACCAGCTGATCGCGCGTGACCGGAAAGAGGCGACCCTTGGGAATCCCACCCCGATGGTGCGAGGCGCGCCCGACGCGCTGCAGCGCGACCGAGAAGCTGCGCGGCGACTCGAGCTGGACGACGAGGTCGACCGCGCCCACGTCGATGCCGAGCTCGAGCGAGGCCGTGGCCACCGCGCAGCGGACATCTCCGCGCTTCAGCTTCTCCTCGGCCGCGAGCCGCACCGGCCGCGCCAGCGAGCCGTGGTGCGCGACCACCTGGTCCTCGCCAAGCCGCTGCCCGAGCGCGTGTGCGACCCGCTCCACCTGCCGCCGCGTGTTGGTGAAGACGAGCGTGGTCTTGTGCTCCCGGACCAGCTGCGCGACGCGGTCGTGCATCTCCTCGCGCTGCTCCTTCGAGGCCACCGCCGACAGCTCGTCGCGCGGCACCTCGACGAGGACGTCCAGCGCCCGCCGCGACCCGCTCTCGACGATGGCGCAGGGCCGTCCACCGGTGAGGAAACGGCCGATCTCCTCGATCGGCCGCTGCGTCGCCGACAGTCCCACCCGCACGCACCGCCGCCCACATAGCGCGTCGAGCCGCTCCAGCGAGAGCATGAGGTGCGCGCCGCGCTTGTCGCGCGCGACGGCGTGGATCTCGTCGACGACCACCGTCCGCACCGTCGACAACATCTTGCGCCCGCCGGTGCTGGTCAGGAGCAGGTAGAACGACTCCGGCGTCGTCACCACCACGTGCGGCGGCTGCCGCAGCATCGCCTGCCGCTCGCTCTGCGGCGTGTCCCCGGTGCGCACCGCGGCGCGGAT
>VBLM01000554.1:1835-3739 GCA_005879095.1 Deltaproteobacteria bacterium | reverse complement strand
CGGCGAGTGGCTGATGCAAGTGCTGCGGGGCGGCGCCGACGTCAGTGGCAACACGCTCTATCGCTTCTTCGCCCTGCACGTGGTCATCTTGCCGCTCGCGACCTTCGCCGTCGTCGGCGTACACCTTCTCTTCATCCAGCGCCAGGGAATGGCGCCGCCGCGGGGCCACGCCGCTTCCCACGGGATGCGCTTCTTCCCTGATTTCGCGCTCCGCGACGTCCTGCTCTGGTTGCTCTGCCTTCTGCTCCTTGCCTCACTGGCAGTTTTCCTGCCTTACGGTCCGCGGATCCCGGGCGTGGAATGGGAGCTCGGCCGCAAGGCCAACCCGCTCGCACCGGCGTACCCCGGCATCAAGCCCGAGTGGTACTTCCTCTGGAAGGACCGCGGGCCGCCCTCGGGGTCGTCACCGTGCTGATGGGCATCTGGGCCCTGGTGCCTTGGCTTGATCGACGCGCGAGCCGAGAACAGGCCTCGCCGGCCTTCACTGATCTGGGCGTCGCCGCCATCCTCTTCATCGGCCTTCTCACGCTCAAGGCGTGGGATATCGGCGGCGGAGCCGCTGCACAGCCCGACGTACGTGCCGTAGCACGAGCCTGCGCCCTGTGGACGCTCGTCGCCGGGTTCGCCGCGACCGTGCTCCGATTCGCCTTCTTGCGCCACACCTGGTTCGTGTTCACCGGCGCGGTGTTGCTGCAGGCGGCGCTGCATGGATTCGCAGGCTTCTCGTACCTGGGTGCAAGCGCGATCGGCGCCCTCACCGCCGCGACCGGCGTGGTCCTGAGCCGTGATCGGTCTACCCTTGCCGGAAAGCCGCCATGACCGCCCTCGCCATGATCGCGTGCACTCTCGCCGCGGCCGCCGCCGAGTCGTTCCCGGAACCGATTCGCCCTTTCCTCGCCGCCAAGGCGAAGGACGGAACGACCTGCGCATCCTCCTGTCGCTCGACCTGTCCCCGCAGGACATGGAATTGGTGTTGCAGGACAATTGCATTCTTTGCCACTCGGATCCTGGCAACGTGAAGCCGCGCGCTCTCTTTTCGCCGGATCCCGCGAAGGAGGGATCGAACCCCCTCCTCGATCTGCGTGAGTTCGTCAGCGACGCACATTTCCGCCGCGGTCTTTCCTGCTCCGGCTGTCACGGCGGCACGCCGAAAGACGAGTCGATGTCGAACGAGATCGGGAAACGCTGGCCGAAGGAGGAGGAGCGGCACAGCGATCGGAGCTGGATCCCTGACTTCTGCGCCCGCTGCCACTCCGATCCCGCCTTCATGCGCGGCTTCAATCCCACGCTCGCCACGGATCAGCTCAACAAGTACAAGGAAAGCCGGCACGGCATGCTGCTGCTGCGCGAGAAGGATCCGCGAGCGGCGCAGTGCGTGAGCTGCCACGGCGTCCACGGGATCCGCGGCCCGAAGAGCCGCAAATCCAGCGTGAATCCTCAGCGCATCCCGGACACATGTGGCGCCTGCCACGCGAACCCGCGGCACATGGCCGGATACAAGACCGACTCCGGAGAGCCGATGCCCGTCACGCAGGTCCCGGAGTACAAAGCGAGCGTCCACGGCCAGGCGCTGCTGGAAAAGGGCGACCTGGGCGCGCCGTCCTGCACGGGTTGCCACGGGAGCCATGCGGCGATGCCGCCGGCAGTCGCGAGCGTGGCGCAAGTGTGCCGCCGCTGCCATGCGATGAACGGGCAGCTGTTCGACAGCAGCCGGCACAAGGTCGCCTTCGAGGAGAACAAGTGGCCGGAGTGCGGGCAATGCCACGGAAAGCATGCCATCGCACGTCCCATGGATGCTTTGATCGGTGACCGGCCGGGCACGCTTTGTCATGATTGCCATGCCCAGCACGCCCGGGACAACGCTATCTGCGACAAGACCTCCGCGCGCTTCCGCGCGGCGCTGG
>VBLM01000554.1:0-1661 GCA_005879095.1 Deltaproteobacteria bacterium | reverse complement strand
ATCGATTGCCGCGGCGCACGCCGACCACCGGCTCCGGCAACGCGGGCTCCTGGCAGCGATCGGCTCCATCGGTCTTCTGGCGCTGGGGATCGCCCTCAAACTCCGCGAGCTGAGGCGCCGGCGCGACGGGAAGTGATTCGAGGACACCGGCACGCGCACTCATTTCTTAGGATGCGTATGCGTGCCGTAACGAGTCCATGAACACGCGTGAAAGAACGCGAAATGGCGCCGTTTCATTTGATTGGGAAGAGTCCGCCAAGACCTCAGGTGAGGTCGCCGCAGGTAACGGTCGAGCGATGTCATTTCACCGTTCCGCCCGCGGGTTGGACCTTCGCCTTCTTCGCCTTGGCGGTGCGCGGGCCCTGGAACTCGTCATCCCAAGCGCCGTGGCAGTCCTTGCAGAACTTGCCCGGCGTCGGATGGTGCCTCGCCGGTACGATCGCCGCGTGGCAACCGGTGCAGTTCGCCACCATCGTCGTCCAAGCGTGGGGCCGGTGGCAGTCGAGGCACTCGGAGTGTCCCTTCACCCGGTGCACACCCTCGGTCATGGTGTTGTGGCAGCTGCGGCAGTCGCCGTTGCCGATACTCAGCCGCTCGTGCGGCTTGTGGCACTTGCCGCACTCCCACTTCATCGGCGCCTTCGCCGCCGGGAAGACCTCGTCGCTCACCTGGCGACCCTCGTGGCACTCCAGGCACGCGGCGCGGTCGGGCTTGAGCGGCCGATTCGTATCGGCGGCCGTGAACGGATGGCACTGCAGGCAGTGCATCTCCGCCATGGATCCCGCGGCACTCAGCGTAACGTTCTTGTGGCAAGTGGCGCACGTCTCCTTGGGCGGCACGAAGCGATGCACGGACATGCCGTGGCATTGCACGCACTCGACACGCTGCTTGCCGGCATGAACGCGGTGGCCCGGGGTCTCCACCACGCGGTTCCACTTCGACGCATTCCCGCCGCCAGCGTGACACTGCTCGCAGACGGTGCGGTCCACCTCGGCATGCTTCACCACTTCGTCGGGACGACGCGTGGCGTAGACCCAGAGCTGATGCAGGTTGGAGGCGACGTCCGGCTTGTGGCATGTGTGGCACTCCACGTTCTTGTGGCCGCTCTGCTCCCAGAGCGCGAACGCCGAGCCCATCGTGTGGCATGAAGTACAGAACTTGGGGTCGTGCTCGACATAACGATAGCCGCGGTATCCGGCGACCGAGGCCGCCACGCCGAGGGATCCTGCGATCGCGGCGATGATCAGCAGCTTCTTTCCCTTCGGCAAGGGGACGCGGAGCTTTCCCGCCCGCAGCGCACGCACGCCCCACGCCGCCGCCGCCACAATCACGAGCGCGGCCAAGGTCAGGGCAGAAACGCGTAGGCCACGTCCCCAGTCCCTCCCCGCCAGGTGGGGAAGCGCCTTGGCCCGCACCTCGTCCGCGGTCGTGAGCGTCTGCGCGGCAGCGCGCGTGATCGAGATCAGATCGAGCGAGTGCGAAAGGCCTCGCAGCTGCGAGCGCGCAGCCTTGAGCCGCGCCCGCTCCGCAGCGTTGTTTCCGGCAGCCGCCAACCGCCCATCGAGATCGGCCACCTCCCGCTCAGCATCCCCCAGCGCCTTATGGATGCGCCGTGCCTGCGCGATGCCGTGGCAGCTCGAGCAGAGAGGCTCTCCAATGAG
>VBLM01000553.1 GCA_005879095.1 Deltaproteobacteria bacterium | reverse complement strand
ACATCTTGAAGTTCTCGATGCCGCGGAAGAGCACGGCGAGCATGATGAACGGCAGCGCCATCGGCAGCGTGATGGTCCAGAACTGGCGCCATCTCGAGGCGCGATCGACCTCGGCCGCCTCGTAGATGTAGCCCGGGATCGAGCGCAGCCCGGCGAGGCAGATGAGCATCACGTAGGGCGTCCACATCCAGGTGTCGACGACCACGATCGCCCACGGCGCGAGCTTGACCGAGCCGATCATGCTGAACGAGGCGGCCGGGACGCCGGTGAGGAACTGCACGGCGTAGTTCCACAGGCCGATCTGCGGCTGGTAGAGGAAGGTCCGGAAGTTCCCCACCACCGCCGGCGAGAGCATCATCGGGACCAGGATCACGGTGGTCCAGAAGCCGTGGCCGCGGAAGCGGCGGTCGACGAGCCAGGCGAGACTGAAGCCGATCAGCGTCTGCAGCAGGATGGTCCAGAAGAGAAAGTGGGCGGTGGACTGCATCGCCGCCCACACGTCCGGATCGGTGAGCACCGAGACGTAGTTGGCGATGCCGAGGCCGAGGATCTTGGCGTTGGGCCGGTTGGCGCGGAAGTTGGTGAACGAGAGCCGGATCGTCCAGGCGAGCGGGAAGATGTTGATCGCCAGCAATAATAAGATCGTGGGCGAGATGAACAGCCAGGCGATGGCGCGGTCGGAGAGACCGCGCACGCGGCGCGCGACCGCCTCCGGAGTCGCGCGGACCGCGTGTTCGACGATCGTCAAAGGCACCGTGTTCTCGCTCATCGGAGGCTCCTGGGCAGGCTAGATCTTCCCGTCTTCCTTGAAGACCTTCTCCCAGTCGATCACCAGCGCGTCGAGCGCCTCCTTCGCCGTGCCTTTGCCGGCGACCACGTAGTCGTGGACGCGCTTCTGCATCGAGAGCAGAAGCTGCGCGTACGACGGCTCGGCCCAGAAGTCCTTCACCATGCCCATCGAGGTGAGGAAGTCCTGCGCGAACGGCGCGCTCTTCGGGAATCCCGGGTCGTTCAGAACCGCCTTGTGGCAGGAGTAGCCGAAGCCCGGGTCGTTGAGCACCGCCTTGTGGCAGGAGTAGCCGCCCAGCGCCCACCAGCGCTTCTGCACGTCGGGCTGCGCGAACCACTTCAGGTAGTTGAGCGCGTCGTCGCGGTGCTCCGAGTAAGAGACCACTGACATGCCCTGCCCGCCGAGCTGCGTGTAACGGCCCTTCGGTCCGGCCGGGTTGGCGAAGAAGCCGATCTTTTCGCCGCCCACGTTCGGGTCCTTGTAGAGGCCGGGGAAGAAGGCGAACCAGTTCATCTGCATCGCCACCTGGCCCGACTTGAAGGCGTCGAGACCCTCCTGCATGTACGCGTTGGTCATGCCCGGCGCGGTGCAGCAGTCGTAGAGCGACTTGTAGAACTCGAGGCCCTTGACCGCGTCGGGTGAGTTGACGACGCCCTGCATCTGGTACGGCTTCTTCGGGTTGTCGTACGCGAAACCGTAGCCGTAGAGCGCGTTGGTCACGCCCATCGTGATGCCTTCCGATCCGCGCTCGGTATAGATGTACGCGCCGTAGACGGTCTTGCCGTCGATGACGCGGCCCTGGAAGAACTGCGCGATCTCTTTCAGCTCGGCGAGCGTCTTGGGCGGCGCCAGCTCGCGGCCGTGCTTCTGCTTGAACTCCTTGCGCAGCTCCGGCTTCGCGAACCAGTCCTTGCGATACGTCCAGCCGACCGCGTCGCCCATCGCCGGCAACGCGTAGTAGTTGGGCGTGTTCTTCGGCCACTCCGAGTAGCCCGTCACCGTGGCGGGCATGAAGTCGGACATCTTGATGCCGTTCTTGTCGAAGAACTCGTTGAGCTTGACGTAGTGGCCGTTCTCCGCCGAGCCGCCGATCCACTGGCTGTCGCCGATGAGAACGTCGCACAGCTTGCCCTTGGAGTTGAGCTCGTTGAGGAAGCGGTCGGCGAAGCTGGTCCAGGGGACGAACTCGAACTTCATCGCGATGCCGCTCTTCGCGGTGAAGTCCTTGGAGAGCTCGACCAGCGCGTTGGCGGGGTCCCACGCTGCCCAGCAGAGCGTGAGCTGCTTCGTTTGCGCCTTTGCCTCGGGCGCGAGAGCCAGCAGGGTCATCGCCGTGGCAACTCCGGCGAACAGGAACTTTCGCATGATTGCACCTCGTGTGTGAGTTTACTCTACTTCGGTTGACTGAACTAAACCTAGAAGCCGGTGCTGGCCCCGATGGCCAGGCTGTTGTCGCCGAGCGAGTCGCCGATCTGGTTCTTCGAGATGGTATGAGTCCACTCGGTCGCCAGCGTGACCACGCCGCCGAGGGTGTAGTACGCACCGCCGATGACCGAGCTGTTGCTCTTCAAAAGCGTGTCGCCGGTCTCGCCCGAAGCCAGGCTCTGGCCGCAGGCGCCGTAGCTCGCGCCCAGCTTGAGGTTCTTGATCTTGTAGGTGAGCTGGCCATAGTAGCCGTTGGTGGTGCGCGCGACCGGCGCGCCGGTGGCGGGCGTGTAGATGCCCCCGACGAGGAGGCCGGCGGTGCCGACGCCGCTGCCGGTGAAGAAGTAGCCGACCAGCGAGAGGTCGCTGTAGTCGAGGCGCGCGCCGACATCGATGGCCGAGCTGGTGAGCGAGGTCTGGCCGTCCGGCGTCGTCGAGCTCTGCACGAAGCCGCTCACCCAGGCGCTGCCGGCGACGGCGCCCTTCCAGCCGTAGTTGGCCTTGGCCATGACGCCGGGGACGGTGTGCTCGGTGAGGGTCGTCGACGAGTCGGTGAAGGCCTGGATGACCGAGCCCGTCACCGTCACGCCGTTGAAGTCCGGAGTGGTGTACTGAATCTGGTTGTAGAAGCCGGCGAAGAGGTAGCCGACGCCGATGCGGCCCAGGCTCGAGTTGCCTCCGCCGCGCACGGCGGCCGAGCCGACGCCGTTGAGCGTCATGTCGTTGGCGATCGCGTCGGAGCCGAAGACGCCTAACATGCGGCCGACCTTGAAGGTGCCGATGCCGTTGCCGAAGAAGACGTAGCTCTGGCGCAGCGAGGGG
>VBLM01000026.1 GCA_005879095.1 Deltaproteobacteria bacterium | reverse complement strand
GGCCGCGCTCACTCGGTCCGGCGGCCACCGGCGGAAGACTCGCGGCGCCGATCTGGGCGCGCACCATCGCGGCCTGGCAGCGCGGCAAGCCGATCCCTGCCGCGTTTCCGCCGCCGCCACCGGGCGTCGAGCTGCATGAAGTCGACGTGCGCACGGGCGGCCTCGCCACCGCCGGCTGCCCGCGCAACCAGGTCGTGGGCGAGTGGTACCTGTCCGGCACCGAGCCCGGGGAGTGCGCCGAGCACGCCGGCGGCCTGTCCGGTTTCATCCAGCGCACGTTCAGCGGCTGGTTTCACTGAGCGCCTCTTTCCTCAATCGCTCTGCCGGAGCAGGATGCGCGCATGGCGCTGAACCGCACCATCTCGTTCGGCCTCTCGAAGAACCACGCGGGCGCGAATCTGGAGGCCTGGCCGGCTTTGCTCTCCAGCGCGCTCGCGGCCGCGCTCGGCAGTCCGGTCCGCACCGCGCTCGCCAACGACTACGACGAGCTGATCAAGGAAGTGCTCGGCGGCGCCGTCGACGTCGCGTGGCTCCCGCCGCTCCTCCACGCGCGCGCAGCGGAGCAGGGCGCGAGACTCGTGGCGCTGCCCCAGCGCGGCGGATGGCTCACCTTCCGCAGCGCGTTGCTGGTGCGCAAGGACGATCCGATCGCCGCGCCGGGCAACCTGCGCGGAGCACGCGTGGCCTGGCGCGATCGGTCTTCCGCGTCCGGCTACCTCTTCCCGCGCATCGAGCTGGCTGCTCTGGGCGCGCCGCCCGACAAGGCCTTTTCCAGCGAGAAGTTCTACGGCTCGGTGGTAGATGCGGCGCAGGCCGTGGCCTCCGGCGCTGCCGATCTCTGCACCTGCTGGGTGAGCGATCCGGCCGCCCGCGATCCCGTGCGCGCGACGGCGGAGATCGAGAAGGCCCTCGGCCACGATCTGGCCGCGAAGCTGCGCGTGCTGCACGTCACCGATCCCATCCCGCCCGACGGCCTCGTCGTCGCCGCGCAGGTCCCGGAAGCAGAGCGAACGGCGATCGCGACGGCGCTGCTCGCGCTGCACACGGCGGCGGAGGGCCGCAAGGCGTTGCAGACCGTCTTCCAGGCCGAGCGGCTCGCGCCGGTCAACGACGCGCTCCTGCGCTCGCTCAAGACCTGGGCCGAAGCCGCCGCCGCCCGCGGCGCCTAATGCGTATCCGCCTGGTGCGGTTCGGGAGCGGTGACGTCGTGCGTCTGCACCGGTCCCTCCGGCCGGTAATCGCGCTGATAGATTCGCAGCAGCGAAAGCAAGACCGCGACCGCGATCGGCCCCAGCAGGATGCCGAGGATCCCGAAGGCTTCGATGCCGCCGAAGATGGCGATGAAGACGAGCAGGTCGTTCATCTTGATGCGCGTGCCGACCAGCTTCGGGCGCAGCACGTAATCGGCGATGAACACCACCACCACGCCGCCCCACGCCAGCACGCCGAGACCCCTGTAGACGTGCCCGGTGGCCATCATCACGATCCCGACCGGCACCCAGATCAGCGCCGTTCCCACCGCCGGCAGGATCGAAGCCACCCCGGTCAGCGCCGCCCACACCATCGGGCTGTCGACGCCGAAGATCCAGTAACCGATACCGGCCGACACGCCCTGGTACACGGAGAGCAGCCCCGTGCTGACGAGGATCGCCCGCATCACGTCGCGCACGTCGTCGACGATCTCGGTGACTTGCCCGTTCGGCAGCGGCACCATCTCCACCAGCCACGAAGTTCCTTCCGCGCCCTCGCGCAGCAGGTAGTAGCTGGTGATGGCGGTGAAGATGAAGATGAAGACGGCGCTGAAGAGGCCGGTGACGAGGCTGGTGATGCCGCGCCCCATGAACGAGGCGACGTTGCCGGCCGTCTCGGCGATGCGCTGCCGCAGATCGTCCTCGCTGAGGCCGAATCGTTCCAGCATAGCGACCCGCCATTTCCTGCGCGACGCCGATCATCCGATTTCCGACGACGAAGACGAGGAAGGAGATCGCCGCCAGCGCCAGCACCATCACCGCCGTGGTCAGGAGCGCCGCGGGCAGGCGGGGGTGCCGGCCGCGAAGCCTGCGCACCCACTTTTCGTGCAGCGGGTAGACGGCGACCGCGATCATGAGGCCCAGCAGCACCGGGACCCAGATCGGCTCCAGCGTGCGCCAGAACGCGTACAGCGCCAGCGCGAACAGCACCAGGAAGGTCGAGCGCTGCAGTCGGGAACGTTCGACGATGGGCATTCCCCGACCAACTAGTCACTGACCGTGAAATCCGGCAGGCCGCCCCGCGTAGAGCGTCATTTGCGCGACTCTTGCGACCGGAGTACGAAAGGCCGCCATGCTCACCGCCTTGCTGCTCGCCGCGGCGCTGCCGCAGATTCC
>VBLM01000550.1 GCA_005879095.1 Deltaproteobacteria bacterium | reverse complement strand
CGCGAGTGAAGTAAAGGGCCTAAAACTCACCACAGAGGCACAGAGGGCACAGAGAAGGCTTTGCCAAAAAAGCCTCTGTGACCTCTGTGCCTCTGTGGTGTGCTTTTTAGTTGTTGCTGGCGGTGACCGTCTTGCTCGCCTGGTTCTCGCGCGAGAGAGCGGCGAAGTTGATATTGCCGAACCCGCTCTGGTTGCAGGCGAACATCACCCGCTTGATGACCTTGAACGGGATGTGCCGGTCGGCCTGCACGTTGACCAGCCCGCGGAAGGGGTGGTCCGGGTCGTTGGCGTGGATCTGCTCGTACCGCCGCTTCTCCTCGCGCAGCGCGTCCTCGAGCTCGGGGACGTTCAAAACGTCGCCCTTTTCGAGGTCGCCGGTGGACAGGAGCATGCGGCCGTCGAACGTGACCGCTTCGCCGGAGACCGAGATCACCGGCGCCCGCTCGAGCATCGCGCCGTGGTAGGCGTCCGGCAGCTTGATGTCCTTCGACATGTAGAGCACTTCGCCGTTCGCGCTGAAATTCATCAGCAGGAAGATGACGATGATGGTGAACATGTCGACGAGCGACGTCAGCATCAGGCTGGCGTACCCGTTCTTCTTGGTGCGGTTGAACTTCTTGCCGAAGACTTTCGAAGCCGCGACGCGGTCGCCGGGGCGCTTTCCAGGAGTGACGATGGCCATTTGCGTCTCTCCCTAGTTCATCGGCGCAACGGTCACGTTGCGCAGCTGTTCGCCCAGGCAGGTGTCGACCGTCTCGACCAGGTCCGAATACGCCACCGCATCCTCGGGCTGGACGGTGATCGCGCTCTGGTCGGGCAGGCTGGCCTTCAGCGTCTTGAGCTTCTCGTCGAGTGTCTTGCGGTCGTAGGCGGGGATCCCGTCCTTCGAATTCACCTTCGGGATATCGATCTGCGCCCCGGCCATCGTCAGCGAATAGCCCTTCTCGGTGAGGAGGAGCTTCACGTCGATGGTGGTTTCCTGCTTCTGCTGATCGGGCGGCCCGCCACTGGAAGCCACCTGCAAGCCCGCGATCTGCGTCCAGACCGCCGTGATCAGCAGGAAGGAGATGCAGCAGGAGAGAAGGTCGATGAACGGCACGAGGTTGAGCTCGGCGTCCAGCGGCTTCTTTCCGCCTTTCCCGGTGTGTTCCTGCGGTGACAGCCCAGCCATGGTCGCCGTCTCCGGTTACTGCTGCGGCAGGTTGGCCGGAATCCGCATCTTGTCTTTGTTGGCCACGATCAGGTTGAGCACGCCGACCGACGTCTCGTTGATGTCGTCGATCATGTGCTGGGTCCGGCCCTGCAGGAGCGAGAACGCGACCAGCGAGGGGATGGCGACGATCAGGCCGAACGCCGTGCAGTTCATCGCTTCCGCGATGCCGTCGGAGAGGACGCGCGCCTTCTCGGACGCGTCGACGCCAGCGACGCCGGCGAAGCACTGGATGAGGCCGATGATGGTTCCGAGGAGGCCGACCAGCGTGGCGACGTTTCCGATCATCGCCAGGTAGCCGGTCCGCTTCTCGGACGTTGATCAGGCCCGCCTTGACGATGTTGGTGAGCGGCGTCGCCTTCTGGCCGGCGGTGTAGCTGATCGCCTTGTCCAGATCGCCGTTGAAGATGTGGCTCTTCAGGCCGCGGAGAAACTGCTCCTTGTCCACGCTGGCGGCGAAGAAGAGGACCTGGATGCGGTCGATGATTACCGCGATGGCGAAGACCAGGCACAAGGCGATCGGGTACATGCCGAAGCCGCCGCCCTTCCAGTGGTGCGCGATCGTCTCGAAAAAGGAGCCCATGTTTGTCGTTCCTCTGCGGAAAAGAGTTCGAAAGCTATCTTGCCCGTGCGGGTGCCGGCCATCCTCCCGCCGTCCTACACGCCCGGCCCCCTGGCGTTCGCAATCTGGGTGCCGAACGGCCCGGAGTCAATCGGCCGCTTTGCAGGCGGTGTTCCAGCCTACCGGGAGGTCCTGGGTAGGACAAATGACGATCGATGGGCTAGGGTCCGCCGCGCATGGCCCGGGAAATCGCCTTTCCAAAAACGCGCCACATCGCGTTGTCCGCTCTGGAACAGGTCGAAGAGGCGAAAGCCGAGGGTGGAGAGGCGATTCTGGTTCCCATCCAGGTCGCCGCGAAAGCCGGGCAACCCGCCGCCGGGATCCCGCTTCCGGAACCGACCCAGCCGGGCGCGCCGGGCGTGCCGGAGCCTGGTTCCCTGCCTGCCGCGGCGGCGGCCGAGGGGCTGGCTGCCGGTGCGGCACCGATAGCGGTTCAGGCGCATTCACTGCCCTGGATGGTGATCGCAGACGTCTCCGAGCCGGTTTCCGACGCGGATCGGTGCCGCGCGCTCGACGGCAACCCCGCTCCGGTCCGCTGCGCCAGCTCGCTCGAGGGTCGAAAGGCGGCCGGCGATGCGGCGGCCAAGGCGGCGCATCTGGGCGAGGCCGTCCTGCTCGCGGGCCTCGACCGCTGGTACCGGCTCGGTCCCGAGGGCGCCGGTTTCTGCCGGTCCTGCGAGCTGGCGCTGGTCGAGTTCCTGCGCGAGAGCTACGGCGACCATCTGCAGCCGTTCGACCCGCTCGAGTCTCTGCGCGGGTCGGCGCTGCCCCCGCGCGAGCGGCCTTTCGCGCGGCAAAAAGAGGCGCTGCGCTTTTCCGAAGCCGTTGAAGCCGCCAAGCGTGCCGTGCTGCGCGCGCGGGACGAGGCCCGCCGGTCGCGCAGTCTGGAGATGTCCGTCCTCGGGCGGGTGGGCACGCTCTCGCCGGTGGCGCTGGAACTGTGCCAGCATCTCGACGGGCTGGTGTTCGAGCTGCCTTCGCTGGAGCCGACCGAGGCGCTCCTGCCGCTGCTCGCCGCGCGCGCCGCGCTGGGGCTGCGGCCGGCCGTGGCGACGCTGCCGCCCGGCGCGACCGTGCCCCAGGTCCGGCTCTTCGCGGCCCTCACGGCTGCCTGCGACACCGATCTGCTCCTGCCGCAGGGTGCGACGATCGAGGCCCGCTCCGCGCTGGCCGGCCACCGGACGTTTCTCTCGCTGGTCCGCGAACGCTTCCGGCCCTCGGCCCCGCTAGTCGACGCGGAAATTCTCCTGTCGCCACGGTGCGATCACTGGACCGCCGGCGCCCACCACCGGTCCTCGGCGGCCTGCGCGGCGGCGCTGGCGCGGGCGCAGCTCCAGCCGGTGGTACGGCTCGATCTGGCCGGCGGGACGCGAGCGCCACTCTTGATCGTAGCGGGCGCCGC
>VBLM01000549.1 GCA_005879095.1 Deltaproteobacteria bacterium | reverse complement strand
GAAGTCATTCTCATGACGCTGATCGGCGGCATGGGCACCGTCTTCGGACCGATCGCGGGCGCGGTGTTCATGACCGCCCTGGAGAATTATCTGGCGCAGCTCGGCTCGTGCGTGACGGCGACCGAGGGCGCCATCTTCGTCGTCTGCGTGATCGCCTTCCGCCGCGGGATGTTCGGCGAGCTGTCGCGGCTCTTGAAGAGGCCTCTATGAAGTTGACCGGAAAAGTCGCCATCGTCACCGGCGCGGCGAGCGGGCTGGGCCGGGCCATCGCCGAGAAGTTCCTCTCCGAGGGCGCGCGCGTCGCCATCGCCGACATCAGAGGCGCCGCCGAAGCGGCCGCATCCCTGGGTCCGAATGCGCTGGGCGTGCCGATGGACGTCACCGACGAGAAGCAGGTCGACGAGGGCATCGCCCGGGTCGTCGAAAGATTCTCCGGCGTCGACGTGCTGGTCTCGAACGCGGGTGTGCAGATCATCTCGCCGCTGGTCGATCTCGCGTTCTCCGACTGGAAGCGGATGCTCGCCATCCACCTCGATGGCGCGTTCCTCACCACCCGGGCCTGCCTGCGGCGGATGTACGCCCAGGGCCGCGGCGGCAGCATCATCTACATGGGGTCGGTGCATTCCAAGGAAGCGTCGCCGCTCAAGGCGCCGTACGTCACCGCCAAGCACGGACTGATCGGGCTCGCCAAGCTGGTGGCAAAAGAGGGCGCGGCGCACGGCGTGCGCGCCAACGTGATCTGTCCCGGATTCGTACGGACGCCTCTGGTGGAAAAGCAAATCCCCGAGCAAGCGCGCGATCTTGGTATTACCGAACAGGAAGTGATCAAGAGCGTGATGTTGAAAAACACGGTCGACGGCGAGTTCACCACCTTGAACGACGTCGCAGAGCTCGCGCTCTTCTTCGCCGCGTTTCCCTCGAACGCGCTGACCGGCCAGTCGCTGATCGTCAGCCACGGCTGGCACATGCAATGACCTGTTGCGTAATGATCACCATTTTGAAACGTTGTCGACTGTTGCAATTCAATTTGCGATCTGTAGAGTAACTCGCGTTTGCAGCGCCCCCGGTTTGACAAACTGCTGCCGCCCGTACCCGCAACGATTTCATGGAGGATGCCGATGAAGGCTACCCGCAGGGCCCTCGCTCTTGCCCTCGTTCTCGCACCCGCCGCGTCGTTTGCAACCAAGGTCCCCATTCCCATCGAGGGAGCGACGCTCAACGTCAGCTTCCAGATCCAGCCGCAGTTCCTGATCAACCAGGCGGGTACGCCTGACGGGACCGGTGCCAGCTACGACGTCTACGTGCGCCGCACCCGCCTGCTCGTGAACGGCGATCTGGGCCCGAACTTCAGCTATCTGATCCAGGTCGATAACGCCAACTTCGGCAAGTGGGGCAACTTCACCGGCCGCGCGATCATCCAGGACGCGTGGGTCGGCTGGGCGCCCACCGGGATCACCGGCCCCACGGTGATCTACATCGACGCCGGCATCCTGCTGGTCCCGTTCTCGCACCACCTCCTGGAAAGCACCACCAACTTCGTCACCGCCGACGTGCAGGCGGACGCGTTCCGCTTCCCCGGCAACGCCTTCCCCGCCTTCCGCGACACGGGCGTGCAGATCCGCGGCTGGCTGCTGAACAAGAAGATCGGCTTCCGCGGCGGCGTGTACGAGGGTTACACGCCGGCGGCGGCCACGCTGGGCGGCGCTCCGGCCAACACCAACACGGCAGCGGCCGCCAACTGCACCCCGGCCACCCCCGGAAGCTGCGTGACGCCCAAGCGGTACCCGATGTTGAGCGGCTTCGTGAACCTCGACATCATCGGCAGCGAGGAAGGCGGATGGCTGTACGGCGCGTACAAGTGGGGCAAGGACCCGATCCTGAGTGTCGGCGGAGCCGTCAACTACCAGTCGCTCGCGATCAAGAACGCGTTCGGCAGCCTCACCGACGTCAGGGTCATATCCGGCGACGTCTATCTGAACCTGCCGATGACCGAGGCGGCCGAGTTGGTGGCCGAGGTCACGGCGTATGGCAACGGGAACGGCAAAGGCTCGGGCAATACCGGGCTCGGGCTCTCCGGGAACCTTGGGTACCGGTTCGGCTCGATCGCACCGTACGTCGCGTTCGACTACTTCACCTCGAGCGATTGCGACGCCGCCCAGCTGACGGCGGCGCAGTTCACCACCTGCGTGGGCAAGGCCGGGACCCTCGGCACCAACCACAGCGCGGACAGCCGCAACTTCAAGGCGGGCTTGAACTTCTTCTTCAACAAGAACCTGAAGCACCTGAACGTGGAGTTCCAGACCAACCACGGCACCTCGGGTTACGGGCCGCAGTCGATCAACAACGGCAACGCGGCGTACGCGCCGCTCTCGATCGATCCGGCAGTCGCGGGCGGACCGCGGCGGACGATCGCGTCGCTCTCGTCGCTGGCGCAGCCGGTGTTCAAGTCGCTGCTCGTGCACTGGAACTTCTTGTTCTAGGGGGTCCGCAATGAAGGCTACCTGCCGGGCCATTGCCTTTGCCCTCGTTCTCACGCCCGCCGCGTCGTTTGCAACCAAGGTCCCGATCCCGATCGAGGGGGCGACGCTCAACATCCAGCTCCAGCTCCAGCCGCAATTCCTCACCACCGAGGCTGGTTCGCCCGACGGCACCAGCGCCGCCTACGAGATTGCGGTCCGCCGCACCCGGCTACTGGTCAACGGCGACCTGGGGCCGAACTTCCAATACCTGATACAGATCGACAACCCGAACTTCGGCAGGTACGGCAACTTCACCTCGCGCGCGATCATTCAGGACGCGTGGGTCGCCTGGGCGCCCGTCGGGCTCACCGGCGGTACGGTGGTCCTCATCGAAGCCGGCCTGCTGCTCACCCCGATCTCGCACCAGGCGCTCGAGAGCACGACCAACTACATCACCGCGGACGGGCAGAGCGACGCGTACCGCTTCCCCGGCTCGGCCCTTCCCGCCAACCGCGACACCGGAATACAGCTGCGCGGCTGGTGGAGGAACAAGAAGATCGGCTGGCGCGGCGGCGTCTACGAGGGGTACACGCCGGCCGCCGCGACGCTCGGCGGCGCTCCCGCCAACACCAATACCGCGGCGGCCACCAACTGCGCGCCCGCGACGCCGGGCAGCTGCGTGACGCCGAAGCGCAATCCGATGTTCCGCGGCTTCTTGAACTTCAGCATCATCGGCGCCGACGAAGGCGGTTACCTGTACGGCGCCTACAAGTGGGCAAAGGACCCCATCCTCGCCCTCGGTGTCGCCGGCAACTACCAGTCGCTGGCGATCAAGAACGCCTTCGGCAGCCTCACCGACGTGGGTGTCTTCGACACCAGCCTCTACCTCAACCTGCCGATGACGGAAGCCGCCGAGCTGGTCGCCGAGGTGACGGGCTACCTGAACAACAACGGCGCCGGCTCGGGCAACACCGGCTACGGTTTCTCCGCAGCCGCCGGGTACCGATACGGGGCGATCGCCCCGTATCTCGCCTATGACCTCTTCATCGGGGCCGATTGCAACCCCCTGGCGTTGAGCGCGGCCCAGATCGCCACCTGCGTCGGCAAGCCGGGTACGCTCGGCACGACGCACAGCGCGGACAGCCGCAACTTCAAGGCGGGGTTGAACTTCTTCTTCAACAAGAACCTGAACCACCTGAACATCGAGGTGCAGGTCAACCACGGAACCTCGGCGTACGGCCCGCAGGCGATCGCCGCCGGCAACGCGGCGTACACGCCGCTCCCGCTCGATCCGGCGGTCGCGGGAGGACCGCGGCGTCCGTTGAGCGCGCTTCTGTCGCTGTCGCAGCCGACGTTCAAGTCGCTGCTGGTGCACTGGAACTACGTTTTTTGACGGCGGAGAGAAAGGGCCCGCCCGGATCACGTCGGCCGGCCCCTTCTCCGTGTTCTAGGCACCCGGTTCTGGTTCTGGTTCTTGTTCTCGTTTGAGCTCGTGTTCTAGTTCGAACTCGTGTTCTAGTTCGAGCTCGTGTTCGAGCTCGAGTTCTAGTCCGGTGTTTGGCGGCGCAATAGGCCGCACAGCAGAGCGTGGAGCTTCAGTCCCGCAGCGTGCGCCGTGGCTGCAGCCTCAAGAGAGCAATCACCGACAACTGACGCGATTTCCATGGCAGCGACCGCTTCCGATAACTCGCCGCGCGCAATTGCGTAAACGCGCTTTTGATCCGCAGGCGTCTGCCGACCGGTGGCTTCGGCGATGTTCAGGCAAACGCTCTTCGCCGCTCGCAGCGCCTGATCCCTCAAGCGCGGGTCGGCGATCTTTGCTTCGCTTACGACGACGAGGAGCTCTTTCGCCACTTGATAGGCGAAGAGGTTCTCGTACGGCATCGTGTTCCAATCGCTCATGCGGCGCTGTCCCTAGCACGCGACATGCCAATCCCAGAACCGACGCAAGAACGCGAACACCCGCAAGAGCACAAACAAGAACAAGAACTAGAACTAGAACTGGGTGCCTAGAACGCTACAGAGAGCGTCTCGAAACGCTACAGTCCAAGGTAGGCTGCCCGGATCTTCGGATCGGACCGCAATTCCGCAGCCGTCCCGCTCAGCTTCACCTGCCCCGTCTCGATCACGTACCCTCGCGTCGCGATCTCGAGCGCAGCCGCGAGGTTCTGCTCGACCAGGAGGATCGTCATCCCCGAAGCGTGCAGCGCCCGGATGGCTTCGAACATCTGCTCGACCACGATCGGCGCGAGCCCCAAGGACGGCTCGTCGAGCAAGAGCAGCGACGGCTCGGACATCAGCGCGCGCCCGATCGCGCACATCTGCTGCTCGCCGCCCGAAAGGCTGCCCGCCACCTGCGACCGCCGCTCGAGCAGGCGCGGAAACATCACCTGCACGCGGTCCAGGTTTTGCGCCGCCCGCCCCCGCGCCCGCTTGTCGTACGCTCCCAACTCGAGGTTCTCGCGCACGGTGAGCTGCGGCCACAACTCGCGCGCCTCCGGCACCAGCGCGATTCCAAGTCCGGCCCGATCGCTCGCCGCAACTTTCGATAACGGCTGTCCGCGGAACAGGACCTCGCCCTTGCGCGGCGCGAGAAGCCCGGTGACGCAGCGGAGCGTCGTCGTCTTTCCCGCGCCGTTCGAACCGAGCAGCGTGACGATCTCCTTCTCCCGCACCTCGAGCGAGAGCCCGGCGAGCACCTGCACGTCGCCGTACGCGGCGTCGATGGCGCGCACCTCAAGCATGCTTCTTCCCCAGGTACGCCGCGATCACCTCCGGGTTCTGCACGATCTCCTTCGGCTCTCCCGCCGCGATCAGCTTGCCCGCGTCGAGCACCACGACCCGCTCGCAGAGACGCATCACCGCCGCCATCACGTGCTCGGTCATGATGATCGAGACCTTGCGCTCGTCGCGGATGCGCAGGATCAGCGTCACCATCTCCTGCGCCTCGGCGGGATTGACGCCGGCGATCACCTCGTCGAGCAACAGCACTTTCGGGGCGCAGGCGAGCGCACGCGCCATCTCCAGCCGCTTGCGGCCGGCCAGCGTGAGACCGGCCGGATATTCGTTGCGCCGCGCCGCCAGCCCGGCGAACTCGAGCGTCTCCCGCGCCAGCGCGCGCGCCCCGGCATGATCGAGCCCCGAGCACTGCACCGCCGCGACCACCGCATTTTCGAAAATCGTCAAATTTGCAAACGGCCGCACGATCTGGTGCGTGCGCACCACGCCGCCGCGCGCGGCGCGGAATGCCGGCAGCCCGGTGATCTCGCGATCGCCGAGGAAGACGCGGCCCGCCGTCGGCGAGGTCGATCCCGCCAGCATCGAAAAGCAGGTGCTCTTGCCGGCGCCGTTCGGCCCGATCAACCCGAGGATGCGGCCCTCGTCGAGCGTCAGCGAGACGTTGTCGACGGCCTTCAGTCCGCCGAAGCGCTTCGACAACCCATCGGCGCGCAGGACGGCGCTCACGTTTCGCTCCCGGAGACGATCAGATCGGGCCGCGCGCGCCGCAACACGCGCAGCGAAAGCCCCGTGAGCCCGAGCGGTTCGAAGAGGATCACCAGCACCAGCAGGATTCCGTACAGGCCGAGATAGAGCTGCGGATACGACGCGATCAGGTACTGCCGCAGCAGCACGAAGATGATCGCGCCGAGCGCCGGCCCCGCGATGGTGCCGATGCCGCCGATCACGCCCATCAGCACCCAGGAGATCGATCGATCGAAGCCGAACATGTCGCCCGGCTCGATGTAGCTGAAGTACGATCCGTACGACGCGCCGCAGACGCCGATCATCGCGCCGGAGAGGAAGAGCACCAAATCTTGAAGCCGCGTGCTGGAGACGCCGACGTCGCTGGCGGCATCGACGTCGCTCTTGATCGCCAGCAGCGCGAGGCCCAGCGACGAGCGGCGCAGCGCGTACGAGGCCGCCATCGCGACGGCGGCGAGGGCAAGCGCGTACCAGTACAGGGTGAACTTGAGGTTGGGATGCATCGGCAGCGAGGTCCCGGACGAGCCACCGGTCAGCCAGTCCCAGTAGGTTCCGACGAGCCGCGTGGCTTCGCCGACGCCGATGGTGGCGATGGAGAAATAGGGTCCGCGCAGGCGCAGCGTCGGATGTCCCCAGACCAGCGCGTAGAGCCCCGCGATCACGCCGCCGAAGCACCAGGCGAAGACCATCGGCATCCCCATCGAGATCTCGGCCTTGGCGGCGACGAAACCGCCCAGCCCGAACATCGCGGCGTGGCCGAAGCTCACCTGCCCGAGGTAGCCGCCCAGCCAGTTCCACGCCAGCGCGGCGGCAATCCCGATGAAGGTGAGCGTCAAGAGGTTGTGGATGTAGACGTCGCTGTGCAGCAGCGGGCCGAGGGCGAGCGCGGCGCAGGTGGCGAGCAGCGCGATCAGCGCCCGCGGCCGGACCCACGGCGGCAGCGGCAATTTCATCCCAGCACGCGCTGGCCGAAGAGACCGCCGGGACGCAGCACCAGCACCAGCACCAGCAGCACGAATCCGACCGCGGCGGTCAGATAGGCGGGAATGAAGAGAATGGCGAAGACTTCGACGGCGGCGAGGATCAACGCGGCGATCGCGGTGCCCGCCACGCTGCCGAGGCCGCCGAGCACCACGACCACGAAGGACTTGAGCAGCTCGCCCGCTCCGAAGCTCGGGTTGAAGGGAAACAGTGTCGCGCCGAGCAAACCGGCGATGGCCGCCAGCGCCGTGCCGAGGCCGAACGTCAGCGCGTAGATTCGCTCGACGCGGATGCCCACCAGCGTGCAGCTGTCCGGGTTCTGCGCGACCGCACGGATGGCTTTGCCGAGATATGTTCTGGTCAGAAGTATATGTAGTATAATCAATGTCGCCAAGGCGACGGCGAAGACCGCGACGCGATTCACCGAGACCAGCGCGCCCGCCAGCACCGCGGCGCGCGTCGAGTACGAGGTGCGCAGCGTCTGGTCGTTTCCGGTGAAGAGCAGGTACGCGACGTTGCGCATCACCAGCCAGACGCCGAAGAGCAGCAGCAGCGACTGCACGCCGCCGGCTGCGCCGCGCGGGAGGCGATGAACCAGCCCGCGGTACATCGCGATTCCGAGCAGGAACGAAACTGCGGCCACCGGCAGGAGCGAGAGATAGGGATCGATCCCGTATTCGCTGTGCAGGTACCAGCCGGCATACGCGCCGGCCATGATCATTCCGCCGTGGTTCAGGTTGACGATGCGCAGCACGCCGTAGATCAGACCGAGGCCGTACGCCATGGTCGCGTACAGCCCGGCCAGCAGCACCGAGGCGATCACCAGCTCGGCGAACCGATCCACTTACTTCGCGCAGCCCGGATTCGGTGCGATGCCGGTGCCGGTGGCGGCATCGGGCGGCGCGACGATGGGCGAAGTCCCGTCCGGCAGGTTCTGCTGCACCACGAACGGCGCGTGCGACTGCTGTCCGAACTCGGCCGGGAAGGTCAGCTCGCCGCCCGGCAGCAGCGAGGGAATCTTCAGCGCTGCCAGCTTCTGGCGCACGGCATCGCGATCGAGCGAGCCCGCCTGGGTGATGGCGGCGAAGAGCGCCCGCACCGTCTCGTAGCCGAGCGCCTGGTACCACTCCGGCGCGCGGCCGCCGTACTTCGCCTTGAAGAGATCGACGAAGCGCTTGGCTTCGGGGCTCTTGGAGGAGAGCTGGTTGCTCCACCACACCGCGCTGAGGATGTACTGCACGTTCTTCGGCGTCAGCGATTCCGCCGCCTGCTTTTCGCTGCCCCGCGCGCCGTAGCTCTGGATCTTGTGGCACATGCCGGCGGTGACGTACTGCCGCTGCATGGTGATGTAGTCGGGCAGGTGCGCATCGGCGAGGAACAGGTCGGTGTTGGCCGCTTTCACCTTGCCGAGCAGCGCGCTGAAGTCCTTGCCGTTGAGCTCGAAGGACTCGTCGACGGTGACTTTGTAATTCTTGCTCTTGTCAGCGAATTCGGTAACGCCTTTGCGAAAATCCTTGCCGTGCGAAGTATTTTCCCAGAGCAGCGCGATGGTGGCAGGCTTGGGTAATTTGCCCGCCTTTTGCTGCGTGTCGATCCACTTCATGATCGATTCGGCGAGCAGCTCGACCGGCGCGAGGAGGCCGAAGACCCACTTGTACCCGCGTTTGTAGATCGCGGTCGCGGCGCCGCCGCCGTTGACGTAGGGAATCTGGTTCTGCTCGGCGACCACGCTCTGCGCTTCGACCAGGTTGGTGGCGTAGGTGCCGAGCAGGAAGTTCACCTTGTCGCTGTTGATCAGGCGATCGGCGAGGCTCGCCGCGGTGGCCTGGGTGCTGGTGTCGTCGAGCAGCGTGAGCTGCACCGCCATCTTCTTGCCGCCGACGTCGACACCGCCGTTCTTCGTCGCCTCTTCGAACGCGAGTTCGTAGCCTTCCTTGTAGAAGCCGCCGGTCCGCGCCTCGGCGCCGGTCAGCGGCAACGTCGCGCCGACGCGAATCGTGTCCGCGCCCGGCGCCGCCACCGTCTGCCCGGCCGGCGCAGTGCCTCCGCTCGGCTGCTCCTGTGACGCCGTTTGCTTCTTGCACGCAGCCGCGAGGACCACGCAGAGGAAAAGGGCCGTTCTGGAATTGCGCATGCCGCGTACACAACGACTTTTCGTGCAATTCTTCAAGTCCCGGGGCGACCAACTGACGTGCTCGTGCTCGTGCTCGGTTTCGGGGGCTCGTTCACGTTCCCGTTCCCCTTTTCGTTCTCGTTTTCCTTTTCGTTCTCCGTCCCGTTCGGCTTAGCGGACGAGTCCGGACAGCAACGCGACCGCTCGTGCGCCGAGGCTCCGCGCCCGATCCACATGCTCCTTCGCGCACGCCCGGCTGAGAAATGCGACGTGCACCGCCGCAGCCGCCTCGCTTGCTTCACCCCGCGCGATCGCAAACACCCGTTTGCGATCCGCCGGAGAAACGCGCCCATTGGCTTCGGCGATGTTGAGACACGCGCTTCTTGCCGCGCGCAGGGCCTGATCCCGGAGATCGGCAATGCGAATGTTCGCCTCGACGATCGCAACCAGCAGGTCGCAAGCGACCTGGTACGCCAGAAGATGTTCGTGCGGCAGCGGTGGATACAGAGTCGTCTTGTTCGCCATCGTTTGGCCTCCTCACAAACGCCGAAGGCGGGAGGCCAAACGACGGCGAACAACGACGACGGCCCATCCCAAAAAGCGCGAGCGCAGCGAGCTACGCTCTTTTTCCTTGCAGCCGCAGTGACAGCCCGAAGGGCTGGCGCGAGGCTGCTCCTTTTCCTTTTCGTTTTCCTTTTCCGGTTTTAAGAGCGAAAAAGAGAAGGAAAACGAAAAGGAAAAGGAAAAGGAAAACGATCTCCATCTCGCCGCCCTTGCGCGCGCGCTCGCGCGATCATATGCCGTCGCAAATGCGCGTCACCCTCCTGCTCCTCTTCCTGTCATTCGCGTCCCGCGCCGAAGACACCGTCCGCCTCGGCAACCTCAAATTCGCCCACTACGGCGCCGTCTCCCACATGAAGGACGTCTGCCCCAAACACGGCATCCGCCTCGAGGAGCGCATGTTCGCCAAAGGCCTCGACATCGTCCCCGGCATCCTCGCCGGCGAGATCGATCTGGCCGCCAGCGCCCTCGACGCCGCCATCGCCGGCCGCGCCGCCGGCGCTCCGGTCTTCGTCGTCGCCGGCTTCGCAAAGGGCGGCGCCCGCATCGTCGCCAGGAAAGGCGCGGGCGTGAGCAAAGTCGAGGACCTGAAAGGCCGCAAAGTCGGCACCGCGCGTGGCGGCGCGCAGGAGCTCCTTCTCTACGCCGAGCTCGACAAGCATGGCTTGTCTGCAAAGGACATACAAGTTGTTTTCCTGCAATACGCGGACCTCAACGGAGCCCTCCAGCAAAGCCAGCTCGACGCCATCAGCCAGAGCGAACCGCAGTCGTCACAGGCCATCCGCCAGGGGTACGGCGTCGAGCTGGTCAAACCGTACGACACGCCGATGGGCGAGCCGGTCCGCGCCCTGGTCATGACCGAGAAGCTCCACGCCAACCACGACGTCGCGCTGCGGACGATGGAGTGCTTCGTCGACGCCACCAGGGAATTCATCGACCACCCCGACAGCGCCGAGAAATACGTCCGCGAGCAGATGTTCAAGGGCGCCCTCAGCAGCGAGGAGTACAAGGATGCGCTGGGGAACGCCGCCTTCACCTACGACATCACCCAGCAGCATGTGCAGACGACCGCCGATCTGATGGTGAAGTACGGCGTCGGCAAATTCCCGAAAGCGCCCGCGGCGAAGGACTTCGTCAAGCTCGACCTGCTCGCCGAGGCGAAAAAAGCGCTCGGAGTCAAATGAACCGGCTCGCGCGATCGATCGCGGTCCCGGCCCTGGTCCTCGTCATCTGGGAAGCGGTCGTCCGCCTCGCGCACGTCAGTCCCGCCATCCTCCCGCCGCCCACGCAGGTGGCTTCCAAATGGATCGAGTACCTCACCTCCGGCGAGCTGCCCTCCGACGCCGCCGCGACCTTGCTGCGCGTCGTCACCGGTTTCATCATCGGCACCGTGCTCGCGCTTCCGCTCGGCCTGTGGATGGGTGCCAGAGAAAAAGTATACGCAGTATTCAATCCGCTGATCCAGCTCTTGCGTCCGATCCCACCCATCGCCTT
>VBLM01000548.1 GCA_005879095.1 Deltaproteobacteria bacterium | reverse complement strand
TGCGATCGGCAAACCCAACCGCCAGCGGCTGCTCGGGGCCGACGACGACCAGATCAGGCTTTTCGGCGAGCGCCGCGTCCGCCAGCGACGGCTGAGCCGGGACGCATCGGTCTTCGCGCGCGATCCCCGGATTTCCTGGAATCGCGACGATCTCGCGATCGGGGAAGCGGCGCAAGGCTTTTACGATCGCGTGCTCTCGCGCGCCCGACCCTATGACGACGAGTTTCATCGGACAGCCGCCAGCGCCAGCAGGGATCGAGGCCACCGGAGCGGGGACACGTACCAAAGGTACATGTCCCCTTTGCGCCCCTTTCCCCGCCAGATGCTCTTAATTTCGCTTTTCAAGTCTTTTCAGTGTCTGAAGTGACGGACGCTGGTGAAGACCATTGCGAGACCGAGGCGGTCGGCGGCGGCGATCACTTCGTCGTCGCGGACCGAGCCGCCCGGCTGTGCCACCGCCGTGACGCCGGCCGCGGCGGCCGCCTCGATTCCATCGGGAAACGGAAAGAACGCATCGGAGCCGAGCGCGGCGCCGCGCGCTTTCTCGCCGGCGCGTTGGGCCGCGATGCGCACCGAGTCGACGCGGTTGGTCTGGCCCATCCCGATGCCGACCGTGACGTCGTTTTTGGCGAGCACGATCGCGTTCGATTTGACGTGCTTGACCACGCTCCAGGCAAAGGCGAGCGATTCCAGCTCTTCGGCGGTGGGCGCGCGCTTCGTCACCGTCCGCCAGCCGCGCGGGTCGGCCTCCGCCAGATCGCGCGACTGGACGAGAAGTCCGCCCGGCACGCTCCGGACTTCGCGCGGCTCCTGCGTCCATCCATCTCGCGACTGGCCGAGCAGCGGCACTTCCAGAAGCCGCAGCGATTTCTTCGCTTTCAGGGCATCGAGCGCGCCCTGCTCGAAACCAGGCGCGATCACGGCCTCGAGGAACGTCTCGGCCAGCGCCGTTCCGGTGACCGCGTCGATCGGATGCGAGCAGGCGACGATGCCGCCGAACGCGCTCACCGGGTCGGCGTCGCGCGCGAGCTTGTACGCCTCGAGCAGCCCGGCGGCGCGGGCCACGCCGCACGGGTTGGTGTGCTTGACGATCACGACGGCCGCGCGCTTTCCGTCGCAGTGTTCTTTCAGGGCTTCGAGCGCGGACGATCCGTCGAGGATGTTGTTGTAGGAGAGTTCCTTACCCTGCAGCTGCTTCGCGGCGGCCAGCGTCGGCTCTCTCGGCTGCGGAACCGAGCCGTAGAACGCCGCGAACCCGCCGCCCTCTTCCGGATGCGCCTTCGCCAGCTGTTCGGCGAGCCAGGCCGCGATCGCCGAATCGTACGCGGCGGTGTGCGCGTACGCGCGGGCCTGCAGCCGCCGGCGCGTGCTCTCGTGGACTTCCTTCTTCTGCTGCAGCTCGGCGAGAACGGTCGCGTAGTCGGCCGGATCGACGAGGACCGTGACGTATTCGGCGTTCTTCGCCGCCGAGCGGATCATCGACGGCCCGCCGATGTCGATGTTCTCGACGACTTCTTCGTACGGCAGCCCTTTGGCGACCGCCTCCCGGAACGGATAGAGGTTGACGGCGACGAGGTCGATCGGCACCACGCCGTGCGCTTTCATCTCCGCCTGGTCCGACGCGAGCTTGCGGCGCGCGAGCAAACCGCCGTGGACCTTCGGGTGCAGCGTCTTGACCCGGCCGCCGAGCATCTCGGGCGCGCCGGTGAAGTCCTGGACCTGCGTGACTTTCACGCCTTCCTTCGCGAGCAGCGTCGCGGTGCCGCCGGTGGAGAGGATCTCGATGCCGAGCGACGAGAGCCCCCGGGCGAACTCGACGATCCCGGTCTTGTCGGACACGGAAAGCAGTGCGCGAGCAATGGCCATGCGCGGCTTGATACCACAGCGGGCGGTGCGGCGATCTGTCGCGCGATCATGGCGGGGTTTCGCGTATCTTTCGTTCGTGCGCGCGATCGCCGTCCGGCCGCCGATGCAGTTTGCGATGGCTTTGGCGTTCGTGCTGGTCGCGGAGAGCGCGGTCCTCGGGTCGAGGTCGTATCCGCTGCATCCCGACCTGTTCCGGTTCGCGGTGATCTTCGACATCTGCACGGTCGTTCCGCTTTCGTGGTGGCTGCTCGTCGTGCGGCGCGGGCAGGCGCGCCCGCAGTCGACGGCGCGGGTGGCGGTGATGGCCGTCGCCGCGTGCGCGCTCGTCTTCGGCCGCGAAGTGCGGCTGCTCGCGGTGCCGCTCGAGGTCGCGCTCCTCTGGTGGGCTTTCCGCAGCCGCAGCGCGGTCGCTCGCGCAGTGATCGCAGAAGTCACCATGCTCTGGTATGCACTCTTCACTTGGAGGCGAAAAAGCCCTGAAGGATTCACGACTTACAAGCGCGCCGGCTGGATCGCCATATACTTCGCGCTCGGGATCGTCATCGCCGGCGAGGGAATTCCGCTGCACTTCGTGCTGCCGCGCGGCTGGGCGATCGCGAGCCTCGTTCTTCACGTCTACACGCTCTTGTGGCTGCTGGGCGATCTTCGCGCGATGCAACTGCGGCCGATCACCGTCTCGGAAAAGACCCTGCACCTGCGCATCGGGCTCAAGTGGGAGGCCGAGATTCCGCTGGCGGAGATCGAATCGGCCGAGCTCACGCAGAAGGCCGAAGGCCGAAAGCTCGCCGTGCTCGGCTCGCCGAATCTCGTCTTGCGTCTGCGCCGGCCGGTCGATCTGCACGGCTTGTTCGGAATCCGCCGCACCGCACAGGCCGTGTCGCTCCAGGTCGACGAGCCGGAAGCGCTCGTCAGAGCGATTTCCGGAAACACCTGATCCGTTCGACCTCCTCGAAACCGAGGGCGGCGTGGGCTTTCGCGCTGTCCTCGTTGTCGATCTCCGTGTCCGAGGCAAATTCGGAGCAGCCTTGCGCGCGGCCCCACTCTTCGGCGGCGCGGACCAAGGCGCGGCCGATGCCCTGGCGACGCTTGCCCACATCCACCCACCATCCCTCGAGATACGCTACGCGATCGGTCGAACAACCCTCGGCGATGTTTCTGATCGACAGCTCTACGAAACCGACCAACGCGCCGCCGTCGTCCGCCACCAGGACCGCGAGCGGCTCGTGCAAGAGGCCCGTGAAGAACTGGTCGATCTCGTCCGGTACGCTGTCGGGCCAGAGCGCGAGTCGCATCCGCCGCCACTGTGCGGCATCGGCCGGCGCGACGGGCCGGACGTTCACTCGTCTTCTTCGTCGCGCAGCCGGTCGGCCTCGATCTGCGCTGTCGTGCGCGGCTCGTCGTCGGCGATCACCCGCAGTTTCGTCAGGCCGCGCATCTCCAGCTGCCGCACCCGCTCGCGGGTCAGGTTCATGATCACGCCCACTTCCTCGAGCGTGATCCCCTGCCGGTCGGCGACGTCGAGCGCGCAGGTTTCGGCCAGCTCCCACAGCTCCTTGTCGGGGAAGTTCATCTTCACCGACCCGGTCCGCGGGTTGACGTCGACGTAGAGGTTGTACTTGCAGGAGACGTACGGGCACGGCCGCTCGCCCTCGGCGCAGTCGCCGCGCACCTTGGGGCGGGTGGCGTCGAGCTCGGCCATCAGCGCCTGCAGCTCCGGATCGATCCCGCCCGCCGCCGTCTGCTGGCGGAACATGCGCGCCATCTCCTTGCGGCTCATCGTCCGCGCTCGCTGGCGCGGCTTGCCGGGCTCGGCGGGGGGCTCTTCGGGCATGGCGGGGAGTGCGTTCCTCTTCGGCTCGCTCATCGGTCCGACCCCTTCCCGGGCTCTTCCCGTGCGGTGATTTCGGAGACGGTGCGTTCGATGTCCTTGACGAAGTCGGCGGCCTGGCGGCGGCCTGCTTCGAGGAGCCGCTCGAGCTCCTTCCGGCGCGAAGGCTTCATCTCTGCCTTCTCGGCCAGCGACTTGTCGAGGGCGGCGAAGAGCTCGTCGAGCGCGCGCTCGACGCCGTCGAGCTGGCCGCGGAAGAAGATGAACGAGCGCCGGATGTCCTCCAGCGTCATCCCTTCGTCCATCAGCGACTTGATCAGCGAGATGCGGCGGACGGCGGCGGCGGGATAGAGCCCGCGCGAACCGCGGTGCTTGCCCTTCTCGCCGACGCGTCGGCTGCGGGGCAGAAGCCCGAGCTGCACGTACTTACGGAACGTCGCCTGCGCGAGCTTCACGCCTTTGGGCGTGAAGAAATCGACGATCTGCATCGCGCTGATCCCCTGCGGGTACTGCTGCTCCAGCGCGTCGAACTCGTCGGATTCGCGCTGCGCCATCCGCTGCCCCCGATGCTTTCAGTAGCATCGCCTGAATGCATTCGCAGGAGTAGCGTATCTTGAGTAGCGTGTCAATTCCGGCGCCGTCGCAGCGCGACGAGCAGCACTCCGATGGCGGCGAAGGCGACGAACGAGCCGGTACCGGTGTGCGAGCAGCCGCCGCCGGGGAAGCCGAGCGTGCTGTTGTTCACCACCGGCGCGGGGGCCGGCGTTGGCGTCGGGGGCACCGGATCAGGCGTGGGCGTGCCCGCGTCCGCGACCGGGTCGGGCGTACCCGAGTCCGCGACTGGACCCGCGTCGGGCGTCCCTGCATCCGCGACCGGCGGAGGACCAGAATCAGGCGCGCCTGCATCGGCAGGTGGCGGAGGTGGCGGCAAGAGCTCGGGAGCCACGTCGGCCATCGTGGTGCCGATGATCGTCCGGTCGTGGTAGAGCACGCCGACGCTGGTGATCGACGCGTTCCAGTACAGCCCCTGCTTCATGTAGTTGTATTCGCCGGCGTAAATCGTCGGCACCGAAGTCTGGTCGAGCACCTTCTGGCCGTCGTACCAGAGCTCGATCCAACCGTTCACCGACCACTTCACGTGGATGACGAAGTCATGCCATACCCCGCGCACCAGCGGCGTCTTCCACACCAGCTGATCGCCGTTGTGATTGACTTGGATCTCCTCGCCCTCGATGTCGAACTCGAGCGGCGGCGATCCGCAACAGCCGCTGTGGTGCCACTGGGTGAAGACCTGCCAGGTGTTGTTGCTCGGGAAGGTGGTCGGGAAGAACGTGCTCCACGCGTACCAGCGCTCGTCGCCCTCGACGAACGGGATGTTCCCCAGCTCCAGCTCGTTGCGCGTTCCGCTCGACGAAACCTGCCCCTGGTGCAGCTCGACGCGCAGCGCGTACGTGCCTTGGTGGACGGGCGACTGGACGACCGTCAGCATGCTCGTCAGGCCATCGATCCGGTCCCACTGCGAGAGGTCGCCGGTTTCGTAATCGCCGCGCCAGATCACGCTCGCGCCGGCCGCGCTCGACAGCAAGAGGAGGGCTAGGAGTGTGCGTACCAAGGGTGCTCCGATCGAGGGTGAGGTAAGTGCACGTGCGCCAGCCGCCCCGGAGGGCAAGCTGCCTGGCGTCGGCACAAACGCCCTGCGACCGGAAGCAATTCCTGGAAAAACGAGCGAGCGCCAGGAGCGCTGCTCGCTGCGGCGGACCGAGCCAGGCGGCGGAGACGCAAGCCGCGCAAGGAGCGACGACGAAGGCGGGGACAACCCCGCCGAGGAGGAGCGACGCCGCCCGGCGCCGCGGATCGGCCGACTCGGCGACGGGAGGCGCGGCGGGCAGCGCTCCTACTCGCTGAGATCGACGTCGAGGCGGTGCTCGGTGTTGTCCTTGACGGTCACTTCCGCGGCGCGCCAGTGCTCCATGCGCGGCGAGCCGACGCGCACTGAGTGCTTTCCGGCGGGCAAGTCGATCAGGAGCGGCGTCATCCCGCGCAGCGAGCCGTCGACGTAGACCTCGGCTTCGACGGGCCGCGAGGTCACCCGCAGATCGCCATGCGCGAGAGCGGAAATGCCGGTGATCGCCGATTCCAGCAGGCGGCCGCCGCGGGCTGCCGAACGCATCAGCGCGAGCGGAAGCACGATGAAGATCGCGATCGCCGAGACGGCGACGATCTTGAGCAGCCGGCGCGACGGCGGCGGTACCGAGGCGAACAGCTTCCGCTGCTCGCCGGTTCTGGTCGGGGTCGGGGTTGCCACCGGCCTGCCCGCCGGCACCGGGTCCGATCGCTGCGCGGCGCCCGGACTGGTCTGCCGCGAGACGAGCGCTTCCGGCGCATACTGGTTCAGCCACTGCGCCAGCTCGCGATCGGGGTCGGACGGCGGCGGGCAGGCATGGAGCAGCGCCGCGGCGAGCTCGGATGCGGTCGCCCAGCGGTCCTGCGGTTTCTCGGCGGTGGCCTTCTCGATCACCGACCGCAGCGCCGGCCCGCAGTTGACGTCGGCGGCCTCGGACACGACGCGCCCGAGCGAGAAAATGTCCGCGGCCGGCCCCACGCCGTGGCCGATGGCCTGTTCCGGCGCCATGTAGCCGCGCTTTCCCTTCGGTGTGCCGGGATGTGTGACTTCCGCATTTCCGGTCGCGCGGGCGACGCCGAAATCGCCGAGGTAGACCGCGCCCGACCGCGAGAGCAGCACGTTGTCGGGCGCCACGTCGCGGTGGACGACGTTCAACGGCTTGCCGTCGCGGCTGACCGCCGTGTGGGCGGCGTGCAGCGCGTGCGCGACCTGCGCGCCGATGTGCGCCGCGAGCGTCTCGGGCATGAACGCGGCGTGCCGGCGGCCGATCTTCAGCACGGTCCGCAACGACGCGCCGTCGACGAACTCGAGGACGAAGATGGGCCCGTGCTGCTCGGTTTCGAGGTAGTCGAGCGCCGCGACGATGCCGGGATGGTGCAGCAGACCGACCACCCGCGCCTCGTCGGCCAGCATGGAGGCGAGCCGCTCGTCGCCCCGCCGATCGGGCGCCAGCACCTTGAGCACCACGCGCCTGCGGAAGGCGCCCGCTCCCTGCAGTTCGGCGAGCCAGACCTCGCCCATCCCGCCCAGACCGAGGCGTTGTTCGAGGACGTATCTTCCCGAGATGACATCGCCCGGCTGCAGTTGACAGACCCTCCTGCGTACTTACTCTAGCGCCGCAACGCGGCATCGACGAAGCGCGAGAGGAAAAAAAGAAATGGCGAAGAAGATCATCGGAATCGACCTCGGCACGACCAACTCCGTAGTGGCGATCATGGAGGGCCGTGACCCGAAGGTCATCGAGAACGAGGAAGGCCACCGGCTGACGCCCTCGGTGGTGGGCTTCACCAAGGAAGGCGAGATCCTCGTCGGGCAGGTGGCGCGCCGCCAGGCCATCACCAACCCGGAGAACACCGTTTACTCGATCAAGCGGTTCATGGGCCGCAAGTACGAGGAGACCCAGAGCGAGCAGAAGCGGGTCCCGTACAAGGTAGTGAAGGGTCCCAACGGCGACGCGATGGTCGAGATCGCCGGCAAGCAGTGGAGTCCGCCGGAAGTCAGCGCGAAGGTCCTGCAGAAGCTCAAGAGGGCGGCCGAGAACTATCTCGGTGAGACCGTGACCGAGGCGGTCATCACCGTCCCGGCCTATTTCAACGACGCCCAGCGGCAGGCCACCAAGGACGCCGGCAAGATCGCCGGCCTCGAAGTGCGCCGCATCATCAACGAGCCCACCGCGGCGGCGCTCGCGTACGGCCTCGACAAGAAGAAGGACGAGATCGTCGCGGTCTTCGACTACGGCGGCGGCACCTTCGACATCTCGGTGCTGGAAGTCGGCGAGAACGTGGTCGAGGTGGTCGCCACCAACGGCGATACGCACCTCGGCGGCGACGACATGGATCAGAAGATCATGGACTGGCTGATCCAGGAGTTCAAGACCGAGACCGGCATCGACGTCTCGCGCGACAAGATGGTGCTGCAGCGTCTGAAGGAGGCTTCCGAGAAGGCGATGACCGCCGACCAGACCGGGCCCAAACACTTAGTAAAGAAGCTGTCGCGGGCCAAGTTCGAGCAGATGTGCGAGGACCTCTTCCAGCGCGCGCTCGAGCCGACCAAGAAGTGCCTGGCCGACGCGAAGAAGAACCCGAAGGAGATCGACGAGGTCATCCTCGTCGGCGGCGCGACCCGCGTGCCGAAGCTGCAGCAGATCGTCAAGGATTTCTTCGGCAAGGAGCCGAACCGGTCCGTCAACCCGGATGAGGTGGTCGCCATCGGCGCGGCCGTCCAGGGCGGCGTGCTGACCGGCGAGGTGAAGGACATCCTGCTGCTGGACGTGACGCCGCTGACGTTGAGCATCGAGACGCTCGGCGGCGTGGCGACCCCGCTGATCCCGCGGAACACGACCATTCCGACCAAGAAGTCGGAGGTCTTCTCGACCGCGGCCGACGGGCAGACCAGCGTCGAGGTCCACGTGCTCCAGGGCGAGCGCCCGATGGCCCGTGACAACAAGACGTTGGGCCGGTTCCATCTCGACGGGATTCCGCCCGCTCCGCGCGGCGTGCCGCAGATCGAGGTCACCTTCGACATCGACGCCAACGGCATCGTCCACGTGATGGCGAAGGACCGCGCGACCGGGAAGGAGAACAAGATCACCATCACTTCGTCGTCCGGTCTTTCGAAGGACGACGTGGAGAAGGCGGTCAAGGAGGCGCAGTCGCACGAGGCCGAGGACAAGGCGCGGCGCGAGGAGATCGAGACCCGCAACAAGGCGGACAACCTCGCGTATGCGACCGAGAAGTCGCTGAAGGAGCTGGGCGACAAGATCCCGGCGGCGACGAAGACCGACCTCGAGGGGAAGATCAAGGCGGTGCGCGATGCGCTGGCCGGGACCGACGTCGAGGCGGTGAAGAACGCGACCGAGACGCTGATGCAGGCCTCGCACCGGATGGCCGAGGAGGCTTACAAGGCGGCTGGCGAAGCGGCCGGCGGCGGTGCACCCGGACCCGATACGGGAGCTCCCGGTGGCCAGGCTCCCGGCGGCGAGAAAAAGAAGGACGACGTCGTCGACGCCGAATTCGAGGAACAGAAGTAAGAATCCGCGCGCGCGATTCCCCCCTTTTTGGGGACACCCTCCGGGGACACCCTCCGGGGACACCCTTCCGCAGTTAGAGTGTCCCCGAAGGGTGTCCCCGAAGGGTGTCCCCAAGTGAAGGTCGCGACGTGGAATGTCAATGGCATCCGTGCACGGGCGGCTGAGGTCCTGCAGTGGATCGAGCGCGAGCAGCCGGACGTCCTTTGCCTGCAGGAGATCAAGAGTCCGCCGGAGAGCGTGCCGGAGCCGCTCTGTTCGATGGCCGGGTACTGGTGTTTCTGGCACGGACATAAAGGGTATTCGGGCGTCTCGATCCACCTGCGGAAGGCGGCGTTTCCGGGGCGGCCGCGGTTTTCACATCCGGAGTTCGATCGCGAGACGCGGATCGTCGAGGCCACGGTCGGCGACCTTCGCTTTGCCTCCGTCTACGTGCCCAACGGCGGAAAGGATTTCGACGCCAAGTTGCGATTCCTCGAGGGACTCGAGAAGTATGCGGCAACGTCCGGGCAATTGATCCTCTGCGGCGACCTCAACGTCGCCCGCGAGGAGCGCGACGTGCACCCCAAATTGCGCAAGCAGGACCAGATCGGGACCACGCCGATCGAGCGGAAGCTGCTCGCGCAGATGCTCGGCCACGGGCTCGTCGACCTCGCGCGCAAGTTCGCGCCCGACGATGATCGGCTCTTCACCTGGTGGGCGCCGTGGCGGAACCAGAAAGAGCGCAACATCGGCTGGCGTATCGACTACGTGCTCGCGAGCGAAAAGCTGGCGGAGAAGGCGACGTCGTGCACCTCGCACCGCGAGTTCGGCACCAGCGACCACGGCCCGCTGCAGGCCGCGTTCGACGTTGCGCCTCCGCACTACGAGGGCCTGCCGGAGCCGCCGCCGGCCGCTAAAACGGGACAGATTCCGCTGCTTTAATGCTTGCCGGCAGTCCCTTCCGGCGCGGATCCGCCCGGATTGTCTGTCCCGGTGGCGCGTCCGTGCGACGGCGTCTGCCGGTACCGTTTGCCGCGAGCCTGCGGCTGCTGATCGGCCGGAGGCTGCGGCGCGCCCGAACCGAGCGCATGGGGGTCGATATTCATCTGCGGCGGCGTGTCGGCCGGCCGCAGAAAGCTGCCCTTCTGGTTCGGACCGCGCGCCTGATCGTTCGCGTTCGCCCGCGCGCGCTCGCCCTCGCCCGGCGTCGAGCTGCGGATGCCGGTCCCGCCGGCCGGACCTTCGTCGGTTCGCCCGCCCGCCATTCCGTTGGCGTCGCCGGACTCGATCCCCGCGCCGGATACGGAGGTCCGCTCTTCGCCGCCGGCGGTCGATCCGATCGACCCGCGCTGCGAGCTCTCCGCGCTGCTGTTGCGATCGGCCGGTGTCGGCGCCGACCCGCGCTGGGCGCTGTCACCCTTTCCTTCGGTCGTGCTCTGCGCGAGCAGCGCCGCCACCGCAAGGCCGATCCATGTCATGCGGAAAAACTAGTCATCGATCCGCGGCGGCAAGGCTGCCTGCACGCTCTCCGGCGCGGCGGCCGCCAGCTTCGCCCGCAGGTCGGCGTCGAGCGCGAGGATGATCGACTCCAGCCGCTGCACCCGCTGCTCCAGCGCCGCGCCCGACGTCCGCCGCAACTCCGCGTCGATCTGCAGCTCGCGCTCCTTGAGCTTGAAAAACTTGAACGTCGCGACGATCAGGACCGGGCAGCCGAACGTCATGACGATGGCGACGATGGGAATCAGCGACTCGACGAGGGCAGGCACCATGGCCCTTTTACGCACGCCGGCCGTGACCATTTCACACGACGCCGCGTAGTGTGGGAGAAAAGGAGCCCGCATGGTCATCGAACTTCTCCTCGCCGCCGCCCTCCACGTCGACCCCGACGCCGGAAACAACAAGTTCAGCGCCACGTTCGACGCGCCGCTCGGCGAGCGCATCGAAGCCGTCAGCTCGGCCGTGAATTGCGACCTGACCTACGACGACAAGGCCGGGGCCGTCTCCGGCAACTGCTCGGTGCCGCTGACCTCGATCATGGTGGACAACGAGCCCACCAAGACCGAGCACTTCCAGCAGTGGGCGACCAACAAGAAGTCGGAGCCGAAGGAGTGCAGGATCGAGGCGAAGATCGACGGCCTCAAGGTCGATCCACCGGCGCTGAGCGCCACGCCATCGAAGATTTCCGGCGAGGTTCCGTTCACCGTCTGCGGCCGCCCGCGCAGCGACGGCAAGAAGGAAAAGCTCAGTGGAAACGCGATGATGCTGCCGGACGGCCGGATCCGCGTCCGGGC
>VBLM01000025.1 GCA_005879095.1 Deltaproteobacteria bacterium | reverse complement strand
CGGTGATTTTCAAATACCCGTCTTTGTCGATCTCCCCGATGTCACCCGTCTTGAACCAGCCGTCCTTGTCGATCACGTCGGCGGTCGCCTCCGGCAGACCGAGATAGCCGCGCATGATGTTGCGGCCGCGCATGAGGATCTCGCCGTCCTCGGCGATCTTGACCTCGACGCCCGGGAATGGCCGCCCCACCGTGCCGAGCTTGTTCTGCCCGGGCAGGTTCACGCTGGTCACCGCGATGGTCTCGGTCAGGCCGTAGCCCTCGAGCATGTGGAAGCCAAGAAGATCGAAGAAATACGCGATCTTACGAGCGAGGGGCGCGCCTCCGGAGACGAACTTGTCGATGCGCCCGCCGAACCGCTTCGAGAGCTTCTCTCGCACCTTGGGGAAGACCAGCTTGCGCGCGATGGTGAAGGCGATCGAATTGTACGATCGGCCTTCCTGCTTCTCCCTCGCGTACAGCTCGAACTCGCGCATCGACATGCGGAAGAGCGCGCCCTGCAGGCCAGGACCGGCCACGCCCGAGGAGATGACCGAGTTGAAGGCCTTCTCGTACACGCGCGGCACCGCCGAGAGCACGGTGGGCCCGGTCTCGCCGGCGTTGTCGACCAGCTTGTCGACCGACTCGGCGAAGATCATCGTCAGGCCGCTGCCGAGCCAGGCCGCCTTGATGATCTGGGCGAAAGAGTGCGCGAACGGCAGGAACAAGAGGTGGCTGTCGTCGCGCGAGAGCAGGCCGGTCCCGACCACGATCTCGGAGGCGAAGATGAGGTTGTCGTTGGTGATCATCACGCCCTTGGGCACGCCGGTGGTGCCGGACGTGTAGAGCAGCGTCGACAGCTCGTCGCGCCGGCCGGCTGCGACGCGCTGGTCGAGCTCGCCCGGCGTCTTCGTCTTCTGCTCGCGGCCGCGCCCCTTGAGCTGCGCCAGCGACACCACCCAGTCGCCGTCGCCCTCGCCGTCCATCAACACCACGTGGTGGATCTTGGGCAGCCGCGCCCTCTCGGCTTTCAGCTTGGCGAGCTGCTTGGCGTCCTCGGCGAAGACCACCACCGCGCCCGAGTTCCCGAGGATGAACTGGCACTCCTCTGGCGTGTTCGACTGGTAGATGGGCACCGCGACGGCGCCGGAGAGGGCGATGCCGAGGTCGCACTCGGTCCACTCGACCCGCGTCCCGGCGAGGATGGAAACCATCTCGCCCTTCTTCACGCCCAGCGAAAGAAGGCCCCAGGCGACCTCTTCGGCCTGGGCGCCGAGCTGCGTCCAGCTCACGTCCTCCCATTTGCCGTTGACCTTGCGGCGCGCCGCGGTGCGCTGGCCGTCGGTCGCGAGGCGGCTGCGGAAGAGCTGCGCCACCGATTGCACGCCGGTCATCTCGGACCGCTGCTTCTGCATCGCGCTCACGTGTTGTTCTGCGGTTGCCATGATGAACTCCCCCTTACTGATGCGCGGTCATCCACTTCTTCGCCATGTCCTTCAGGCGCTTTTCTTCGGGCGGATCCTGCCCTTCTTTGGCGTCGAGAACGTCCTGGATCATCCGCTTGGCCTCGGCGCCCTTCCCGTCGTCGGCGAGCCCATCGGCGAGGTAGATCTTGCCGCGCCAGTTGTCGGGATGTCCGGCCAGCGCGCTCTCGAGGACCTCGATCGACTTGCCCACGTCACGCTTGGGCCACGGCAGCTTGAAGAAGTAGCGGCCCCAGACGACCTGCGGCGCGCCGTCGAGGTAGTCCTTGTCGATCTTGAGGGCGGCCTGCAGGCGGTCGCGGAACTTCCCTTCGATGCCCTGCGAGAGCGCGGTGAGGATGCCGATGCCCTCCGAGTAGAGGCCGACGCCGACGCCCGCCTGGTAATGACCGCGGACGTCGTCCGGCTTCGCTTCGCGGGCCTTGTCGCCGGCTTCCCACGCCTTCTTACCCAGCTCGGCCTTGCGGTCGCCTTCGGTGCCGTTCGCGTCCCAGACTTCGGGTCCTTCGCCAGCTGATCGTCGAGCATCTTCTGCATCTCTTTTTCGGACGCGGTCTGGTCGCGGGTCTTCCACAGCTCGTCCCAGCGAGCGGTCCAGTCGGCCTGGCCGAGCAAGAGAATGATTGCAAGCAGGTGCATGGGACCCGAAGGCGTACCACCGCGGGCGGAGGCGGGCAACGACGAATCCAGCCCTTGCCGGCACCCCGGTCGCCGCTGCAAGCTGTCGCCATCGCCCACGACGACGCGGCGGTGCGAGCGCGCCTCGCCGTCCCGATGCGGTTCTCCGTCTCCGATGTGAGCTCAAGTCGACGAGTCGATCCTCACCGATCCCGGACCGGACCAGATCGTGACGCGCGCCCTGACGGTCGAGTTGCTCGCGGCCGGCTTCGACGTCACCCCCGGCGCACCGGGTTCGATCGCTCTCGACGGCGAGCGGAAGTTCAAACGGCGCTTCACCGGGCTCGGGAAGACCACGACGTTGGCCGCCCGCGAAGTAGCTCATTCCATCGACACGACGGACCGCAGTAGCCAGACCGACGCCGGCGCGACGGGCGCGTCCGCAGACGGAGACGTCTCGAGCCAGCGCGCCGATGAGCACGGATCCAC
>VBLM01000552.1 GCA_005879095.1 Deltaproteobacteria bacterium | reverse complement strand
CCGGGGAGTGCGGCTGGGGATACGACGGCGTCGCGCCGTTCGCGGCGCACGCGGCGTACGGAGGGCCGGCGGCGCTGGCGCGATTGATCGATGCAGCGCACGCGGCGGGCTTGTCGGTATTTTTAGATGTAGTATATAATCACTTGGGACCGGAGGGAAATTATCTCTCCGAGTTCGGGCCCTATTTCACCTCGAAGCACAAGACGCCATGGGGCGATGCGCTCGATTTCTCGCTGCGGCCCGTGCGCGACTACTTCGTCGACAACGCGCGGCGCTGGACGGCATGGTTCGACGGCCTCCGGCTCGACGCGGTGCACGGCATCGTCGACGATTCGCCGAAGCACATCCTGCAGGAGATCGCCGAGGCCGTGCATGCGCAGGGGAAGCTGGTGATCGCCGAGAGCGATCTCAACGATCCGTGCCTGATCGATCAGTACGGTCTCGACGCCAGTTGGGCCGACGATCTGCACCACGCGCTGCACGTCGCGCTCACCGGCGAGCACCAGGGCTATTACGCCGACTACCAGGACCCGCTGCCCAAGCTGGCGCACGCCATCGAGCGCGGCTGGTTCTACGAGGGCGCGTTCAAGCCGAGCTTCCAGAAGCCGCACGGCATGCCCGCGGCGCACCTGCCCGGGCGGCGGTTCGTCGTCTGCGCGCAGAACCACGACCAGATCGGCAACCGCGCTCGCGGCGAGCGCCTGATCGAACTGGCCGGAGCGGACGCTGCCCGCGTGGCGGCGGCGGTGATCGCGCTGCAGCCCTCCCTGCCCCTCTACTTCCAGGGCGACGAGTGGGGCGCGCGCGAGCCATTCCTGTACTTCACCAGCCACGGCGATGCGCAGCTCGCGGAAGCGGTGCGCAATGGCCGGCGCGAGGAGTTCAAGGAGTTCGCCTGGCAGGGAGAGGTGCCGGACCCGCAGTCGGCGGAGACGTTCCTGCGCAGCAAGATCGATCGATCGCGCAAGGACCCGTCGATGCTGGCATGGCACCGCGCGTTGCTCGAGCTGCGTAGCCGGCTGCAGGACGACTCGCGCGCCTCGGTCCATGCTTCCGTGCAAGGCAAGGTGCTCCTCATGCAGCGCGAGGAGGTGCTGCTGGTCGCGAGCTTCGGCGAGGGACCGTTCGCGGTCCAGCTGCCCGCCGGGAACTGGCAGGTGCTGCTCGATTCGCGCTCTGCCGAGCAGAGCATGGGCGTGCTGCGCGGGCACTCGAAGCACGCCGTCGTGCTGGAGCGCGCGTGAAATTGCGACTGATTCCGCTCGGCACCAGCGCGGGCCGGCCGACGCTGGCGCGCGGCGCTTCGGCTTTCGCCGTCGCCGCCGAGGGCGCGTGGGTACTCTGCGACTGCGGCGAGGGCGCGCAGATCGCAGCCCAGAAAGCGGGACTCTCGCTCTCGCGGCTCGACGCGGTCCTGATCACGCACCTGCACGGCGATCACTTCAACGGACTGCCCGGCCTGCTCGGCACGCTCGGCCTCGAGGGGCGGCAGCGGCCGCTGATCCTCGCCGGGCCGGCCGGTATCGCCGATCTGCTGCAGCATCTGGCGCGCGCGGGATCGCTCGGCACCGGGGACATGGAAGTGCGCGTCTTCGAACAGCACGGCGCAGGTGGAGAGATCGCGCTCGAGAAATTCCACGTCGAAAGCCGGCCGCTGTCGCACCGCGTGCCGACGTATGGATATCGGGTGGCGCTGCCCGACCGGCCCGGCACGCTCGACCTGGCGGCGGCGATCGAGGCCGGCGTGCCGAAGGGCCCGCTGCTCGGCGAGCTCAAGGCCGGCCGCGCGGTGACGCTGCCCGACGGGCGCGTGGTGCAGCCGGACGGTCTGGTAGGTCCTTCCCGAAAAGGAGTTTCGATGGCCTACGCGCTCGATACCGTGCCGTGTGCGGAAGCGGTCGAGCTCGGCCGCGAGGTCGACGCGCTGGTTCACGAAGCGACGTACGAGCATGCACGCGCCGAGCTGGCCCACCAGCGGGGGCACTCGACCGGCGTGGAGGCCGCTCGCATCGCTGCCGACGCGCGCGCGGCAGCGTTGGTCCTGACACACTTTTCAGCGAGCGTGAACGGCGAGGCGGTGGCCGAGGAGGCCCGCAGCATCCATCCGAAGATCGTGGCGGCCGCCGACCTCGTCGAGATCTGATACGCAACTATCTGGTTGCATTTCGCGGCGGCCCTTGGTATATGCAACCCGGAGGTTGCATATGACCGATCGGATCGAGAAGAGTGTCTTCCTCAAGGCCCCTCGGAGCCGCGTCTGGCGCGCCCTCACCGACGCCGAGGAGTTCGGCAGCTGGTTTGGGGTGAGGTTCCCGAATCAGTTCGCGCCCGGCGCGCAGATGCGCGGCACGATCGCGCCCACCAGCGTCGATCCCGAAGTGGCGAGGACGCAGAAGCCGTACGAGGGCCGCGCCTTCGAGTTCGTCGTCGACCGGATCGAGCCGCAGAAGCTGTTCTCCTTCCGCTGGCACCCCTTCGCGGTCGAGCCGGAGTTCGACTACTCGAAGGAGCCGATGACGCTGGTCGTCTTCACGCTCGAGGAGGTCGCCGGCGGCAC
>VBLM01000551.1 GCA_005879095.1 Deltaproteobacteria bacterium | reverse complement strand
CTGCGCCACGAGGTGCGGCCGCTCGCCGAGATCCGAGCCACCGTCGGTGGCTTCAGCCTGTTGGCGCGAGGGGCAAGCACGGTACGGCTGCTGGCGCCGCCGATCGAGAGCCCCGACGCCGCCGTCCTGGCGCTGCTCGCCGACGGCGAGGCCTGGTCGACCTCGGCGCTGGCTCTGGCCTTCGGGTCGAGCCAGCGGACGGTGCAGCGGGCCCTGGCCGCGCTCGCGGAAGCCGGCCAGGTGCGCGCGCTCGGCAGCGGCCGCTCCCAGCGATGGCTCGCCGCGCCGGTGGCCGGATTCGCGACGACTTTGTTGCTCCCGGTCTCCGACGGATTCGGATAGGAGGAGACGATGGGCAAGCAGCGCGACAGGGATCAGCCGGCCGAGATCGTGCGCGAGTACGGGCCCTTCCCCGGCGCACCGCACGTCAACGGCGTCAGCTTCGACGGCCGCCTGGTCTGGTTCGCCGGCGCCTGCGATGCCGGCACCGCCTTCGACGGCCGGCACCTCTTCCAGATCGCGGGCGACCGCATTCACAAGATCGATCCGGTGACCGGCGAGATCCTGTCGACGATCCCTGCCCCCGGTGGAGGGCGTGACTCGGGGCTGGCCTGGGGCGAGGGGGCGCTGTGGGTCGGCGAATACCGCAGCCGGAAGATCCACCAGATCGATCCCGAGACGGGCGCGATCCTGCGCACGATCGAGTCGAACCGATTCGTCACCGGAGTCACCTGGGTGGACGGCGAGCTCTGGCACGGGACCTGGGAAGGCGACGACGCCGACATCCGCCAGGTCGACCCCGAGACGGGCGAGGTGCTGACCCGCCTGACGATGCCCGAGGGGACGGGGGTGAGCGGGTTGGAGTCAGACCACGGCGACCTCTTCTACGCCGGCGGTGGCGGAAGCGGCCGGGTCCGCGCCGTTCGGAAGCCAGGCCGCCGATCAGGACCCTAGGAACCGCCCATGTGCTATCGGACGGTCGCAGGCCAAGGAGGCGTCATGAAGCGCATTCTCGCCTTGTCTGCGGCCGCCGCGTGCGGCTGCATCTACGGCAACGTCAGCGTTCCACTTTCGTACCGCGCCCCCACCGCCGAGGAAGCGCACGCGGAAAAGGCCGCCGACACCGACGGCATCGCCTGCAACCAGGCGGTGGTCTTCGGTCTTTTCGCCTGGGGCGACGGAGGGTACGCAGCGGCGGTGGCCGACGCGCGAGCGAAATCCGGGGCGATCCAGCTCGCCGATGTGCGCGCCGACGTCACCCTCTTCAACGTCCTCGGCCTCTACAGCAAGGCCTGCACCCGGCTGACCGCGAAGGTCGTCCGGTGAGGCCACTGGTCGCCGCGCTGCTCCTCGCCGGCTGCGCCACACCGCAGCCGCGGGTAGCGCAAATCTTCGAGGACAGCTCGTTCCCGATCGCGTACCGCGCCGCCATCGGGACCGCTTCGCGCGAGGTGCGCGGCGAAGCCTGCAGGAACGCCTTCGGCCTGCCACTCTTCCTTTGGGGCGGGCCCGACCTGGCGGGCTGGGGCGAGGCAGGGTTCCGTGACGCGATCGCCCGTGCGCAGGAACAGGCCCCCGGCACGACGCTCTCCGAGGTGCGCGCTGACCTGCACCTGATCAACATCCTGGTGGTGCGGCGCGAGTGCGTCGTCGTCACGGCAGCAGCACGCTGAGTCGGCTGGGCATTGCGCTAGAATCCAGCAATGCCCGAGAGCGAGCGTGCTGTCTTTCTCTGCAAGACGTCGTTCTTCGGCGGCCTCACCCCGGAAGTGGTCGAGGCCGTGTCCGCCCGGCTCAAGGAGCGTCGCGTCGCCGCCGGGGAGATACTCTTCGAGGAGGGCGACGACGGGAAGTCGATGTACGTGGTCCGCTCCGGCGAATTGATCGTGCAGCGCCGCGCTTCCGACGGAACGCAGGTGCGCCTTCTCATGATGCGGCCCGGCGACCACTTCGGGGTCACTTCACTGATCGAGATGGAGCCGCGGCCGTTCTCATGCCGGGCGGAGAGGGATTCGCTCCTCTACGAGCTGACCAACATGGACCTGTACTCGATCTACAAGTCCGACGCCAAGGTCTACACGCTGCTCCTGCAGAACATCAACCGCGAGCTGTGCCGCAGGCTGCGCAAGGCGGCGAAGCGCATCGCCACGCTGGAAGACCTGCTCCACGCGCAGGGCCATCCGCACAGCGATTGATCGCGTGGATGCTGATCTGGTCGGGTTGATCTATGATGGCGGTGGCCGTCGAGGCGGCCGCCGGTCCGCGGGAAGAGCGGAGCTCACCTCGAAAGCTCGGCAGTCCACATCGCACCCCTTTCGGCCCGACACGCGGACAACGGGCCATCGAGAGGGGCGTCATGAATCAACGCAAGCAACTTCCAGCGCGCGCGAACGTCGAACAACTCAAGAAGCAGGCGAAAGATCTGCAGGCGCAGTTTCGCGCGGGATCTACTGACGCGCTGGAGCGCGTGAGAAAGGTGCTGCCGGCCTCGCGGGGATTGCTCGCCGACGCGCAGCTCGTCATCGCCCGCGAATATGGTTTCGAATCGTGGAGCAAGCTGCGGCGCCGCGTCGAGGCGATCGACCTGGACGATCCGGGCAACGTCTTCGTCGAAGCGGCGTGTGTGGCGCTCGATGGTTCGGCGCACGGCTCGGGCGGACTCGACAAAGCAGAGGCCATCCTCGCCTCGCATCCTCGAATCGCGCAGCAAGACGTGTACATCGCAGCGATTCTCGGCGACGCCACGGCCGTGCAGCGCCTGGTTGAAAAGAACGCGCGCGCCGCCACCGATACCGGCGGCCTCTACGACTGGGATCCGCTCACCTACCTCTGCTTCTCACGTTACTTGCGCAACGATCCGGACGGGCGCTTCGTTCGCACCGCGCGCATCCTGCTCGATGGCGGCGCGAGCGCATCCACCGGCTTCTACGCGCAGGACCACGAGCCCGCTCCGGCGTTCGAGAGCGCGATCTACGGCGCAGCCGGCATCGCCGGGCACGTCGGACTGACGCGGCTCCTGCTCGAGCGCGGCGGCGACCCCAACGACGGCGAGACTGCGTACCACGTGCCCGAAGGCTACCAGAACGAGGTGATGAAACTGCTCGTCGAGAGCGGAAAGCTGAAGCCCGACGGATTGACCACGATGCTCGGACGCAAGCTCGACTGGCACGACTTTGACGGCGCAGCCTGGCTGCTCGATCACGGCGCCGATGCGAACGCGCTGAGCGCATGGGGGCGGCGCGCGCTGCACCAGTCGCTGGAGCGGGACAACCCGCTGCGCTTCGTCGAGCTGCTGCTCGACCGCGGCGCGGATCCACGGCTCACCAACGCTGCGTCGCTGAACGCGATCGCCGTCGCCGCGCGTGCCGGCCGGGGCGACGTGCTCGGTCTGTTCGAGCAGCGAGGCTTTGTCTTGCAACTCGAGGGAATCGATGCGCTCTTCGCCGCGTGCGCTCGCGGCAAACCCGCGCCAGCCGATCCCGCGCTCGTGCAGGCCGCACAAAGGGAGGCGCCGGGCGCGCTCGCGGATTTTGCCGGTGCGGGCAACACCAAAGGTGTCGCGCTGATGCTCGACCTCGGCTTCGACCCGTCGTTGACGACCTCGCGCGCCGGTGCCGAGAAGGACTCGCCTCTCCACGCCGCAATCTGGCGAGCGCGGCACGAGACCGCGAAGCTGTTGATCGCGCGCGGCGCTCCATTGGAGCAGCGGAACGGCCGCCGCGAGACGCCGCTCTCCTACGCGGTGCGTGCAGCACTTCACTCGGAATGGACTCGCGACCGGAGTGCGGAGACGGTCGAAGCGCTGCTCGCCGCAGGCGCCGACGCGCGCGAGGTGAAGTTGCCCACGGGCTGGCCCGTACTCGACACGCTCATCGAGAAACATCTTCCCGGGCGCTGACCCTGGAAAACAGCGCCTCCCTGTGAAGCGCTTCACAGGTCTCGACCGGCGCCCGATGGTACGTACCCCCTCAGGAATGCTAACGGTTTTCCACGGAGCTGCCATGTCATCGTTCAGCGGAATCGCGCGGGTAAAGCCGCCGCGCTTCATCCACGGCTTCCTCGACGCGGTGAGCGCGGACGCGAAGCACGTCGGCGCCGAGATCAAGGTCGGCGCGGCCGAGTGCGTCGGTTACGCCGAGCTGCTCGGCTTCCGCTACCCGGTGAAGGCGTACCACTTCAAGGTGAGCGAGACGTTGACCCGCGGCTCGCGACTCGACGAGCAGGGCCTGAAGGATCTGGCCGGGCACGGCTTCAAGGGCGTCGTCAACCTCTGCAAGGAGTACGACGACAGCGACAAGGTACGCGCGGCCGGCCTCACCCCCCTGCACCTCGGCATCGTCGACAACACCGCACCGACCGTCGATCAGATGAAGCAGTTCCTCGACTTCGCCGCCGATCCGGCGAACGAGCAATGCTACGTGCACTGCGAGGCGGGGATGGGCCGAACCGGTGTGGCGGTCGCCTGCTACCGGATGGGCGTGCAGCGCTGGGAGATCGAGGGCGCGCTGGAGGACGGCGAAAAGTTCGGGCAGCAGCTCGCGACCCAGATCGACTTCCTGCGCGCCTTCTACGCCGAGCTCCATGCGGGCAAGATCGCGGGGTATCCGAAATGAGCTGGGAATTCCGCGAATATCGCTTCAAGGTACGCACCAAAGAAGGCCAGGAGGTGCAGGCCGCCATCGTGCCGATGCCGGTCGAGGAGCTCGAGGGCCAGCATCCCGACGGCTCGTTCGAGGATCTCGCCTGGGGCCATGAGGAGCACGAGCACGGCTCCGAGGCGAAAATGAGCGCGAAAGTGCGCGGCTCTGCGGACAAGCCCTTGCGCTTCGTCGTGGAGAGCAAGTCCGGCGACGGCTGGGCGCACTACGCGACCGTGCCGGGCGTGGTGAAGGACGGCGTCGCCAGCGGGCTCGTGCGGACGCACCACGGTTCCCTGCCGCCCACCGGGCCGCTGCCCGAGCCGAAATCGTTCAAGGCGACCGCGCCGACCGAGCTCCGCTTCCACGTCGAAGAAGGGCTCGCGCCGGAGCACGCAGAAACACACCACCCTCGAGCTGCACGCGTTCCACGAGGCGGTTTCCCACCCGACGCTGCAGAAGCCCGCCGCTGCGAGCGGCCCGGACGGCGTCCTCGACGCCAGAAATACCGACACCGTTCTCAAGCGCGGCGACGTGCTCATCAAGTTCGCCGGCGAGCAGTCCAGCATCACCGAGAAGATCATCATGGGCGGGCAGTCGGCAGTGAAGAAGCTCTCCGGGCTCTTCCACTCGGGCATCAAGAAAGGCGACCCGACCTGCTTCCACGTCGCCGTCTACCTCGGCGGCGGCAAGACGGCGGAAGCGCACGGCGGCGACCTCTCTACCGCGCGGGTGGGGACGCGCAGCTTCGACGAGCACGCGGGCTTCCTCTTCCAGGTCTACCGCTGCAAGGACCAGGCGCTCGACTTCGGCAAGAACGCGGGCACCGCCGGCGGGCCGCCGGACTTCGGCAAGATGTTCTGCTCCGAGTTCGTGATCGCGGTCTACCAGGCAGCGGTCGTCGCGCGGCAGATCAAGAAGAAGTCCAAGCTGAAGGCCGGCGACGTGAGCATGCCGCCGGGGCTCGACCTGCACGCCTCGAACTCTTCGCCGCTGGCGTTCGACGCCAAGCTCGTCGAGGGCTGCGAGAAGAAGACCTGGGAGCACGTGGCGGAAGTGCTGGTGCGGCCGCAGGAACAGGGCGGGGCCGACGCGCCAGCCGCGGGTCCTGCCGGCGCCGACGTGACCTCGCACCTGGTCACGCTCGGCAACCCCACCCGGCCGCGCTGGGCCTCGGGCAACGACGTCTACGCGCGCAATCCGTGGAGCCTGCGCGTCTTCGACGGCAAGCTGCACGTGGCGAGCGGCAACTCCAACAACAAAGGCCCGGCGCCGAACGTGGGGCCGATCGATCTCTGGGCCTGGGACCCGAAGACGGGGAAATTCGGGGTCGAGTACGTAGTGGCCGACGAGCAGGTCGACCTGATGCACAAGCTCGACGACGGCCTCTACATCCCCGGGCATGACTCGCACCTCACCGGCCGCCGCACCTCGACGCTGGAGAAAGCGCTGAGCGTCCCCGCCGACTGGGCCTACGGAAACATGCACCACCGCAAGCCAAGCGGCGCCTGGGAGCAGAACCGCACCATCGTCAACGGCATTCACGTCTACGACGTCATCCAGTTCAACCGGAAGCTGTTCGCGGCGGTGTCGACGCTGCTCGGCGGCACGGTGGCGCGATCGGAGGACGGCGGCAAGAGCTGGCACGAGATGTTCACCTACGAGAAGCCGGGCGAGCGCACCCGCTCGCTGTTCGTGCTGGGCGGCAAGCTGCACGCCTCCACCACCGGCGGGCGCATCTATGTCTGGGATGGCGGCAAGAAGATGAATCGCATCAGCGCGAACTTCTTCCCCAACCTGGAGAACGAGAAGGAGCTCTTCGCCGCGCGGCCGACCGCGTTCAATGGACAGGTCGCGTACATCGCCGGGCGCAAACTGATCGATCACGACTGGACGCCGGAAGGGCTGTTCATCGCCTCGCCGCCGGACTCGGTACGGGCGGCCCCGCTGCCCGGCAGAGCGATGCCGCGCGACTTCCTCGTCGACAGCGGCAAGATCTACGCGCTGGCTTCGACGCCGATACGTTCGCGCGCTCGTTCGAGTTGCTCGGAGCGGACTTCTGCTTCGGGCTGGGGTGCGATCCCGAGCTGCTCAAGGATTCGACCGGCACCATCCTGCGCCTGCCGGCGTCCGCGCTGGAAAAGTCGCGCGGCGCGTAGTAACCGTCGGTGCATCTTGACTTCCGGCCGTCCCGGGAGCAGCAGGGCCGCTCCGGGCGCGTCTCGAACGGGGCGCCGGAGGAGGCCTTGAATCATGCGATCACTCGGCTTGCTCTTCGTTGCGCTGCTCGCGCTTCCGACCGCGGCACCGGCCTGGAACAGAGGCCAGGTAGAGATCTTCGCGGTCCTGCCCGCCGGCGCGTCCGGACCGGAGGGCATCGAAGTCGGCGCCGACGGCACGGTCTACGTCACCACCTTCGGCTTCACCTCGTCCGGACCGGCCGAAGGCGTTGGCCAGCTCTACGTCTTCGATGCCGGCGGCAGGCTGCTGCGGCAGGTCTCGATCGCCGGCTCGAGCCCGCACCTGCTCGGGCTCCGCTTGCAAACCCCCGGCGCGCTGCTGGTGATCGATTTCGGCGGCCAACAGGTTTTGCGCGTCAATCCGCACAGCGGGACCTCGCACGTCTTCATGACCGTGCCGCCGGGGCCGATGGCCGGCCTCAACGATCTGACCTTCGACGCGGCGGGGAACGTCTACGTCTCGGATTCGTTCCGCGGCGTGGTCTGGAAGACGGGTCCCAACGGCGGGGTGGGCACGCCGTGGGTCGACGATCCGCTCCTGCGCACGACCGGCATCCCGCCGTTCGGCGCCAACGGGCTGCGCTTCGACAAGCAGCAGTCGAACCTCTTCGTCGCCAACACCGGCGACGACACCATCGTGCGCGTCCCGGTGCTGAGCGACGGCACCGCCGGCGTGCCCGCGGTCTTCACCAACAGCATCAACGGCGCCGACGGCCTGATCATCGACGACCAGGGCAACCTCTGGGTCGCCGCCAACCAGGCCGACGAGATCGTGGTGGTGGACGCGCAGGGCAAGGCCATCGCCAAGCTGGGCGACTTCGACGGCCTCAGCGGCGGCGCGCCGGTTCACATGCTGTTCCCCGCCAGCCTCCGCTTCCACGGCAGCGACCTCCTGGTGACGAACCTCTCGCTCAACACGCACCTCTTCGGATTCGTCACCGTCGACACCGACTGGTCGGCGCAGGTCTCGCGCTACACGGTGGTAAAAGTCGGGATCGGACGCTGACGCTGGAGCGCACCATGGACGTCGAGCGCAAGGCCCGGCTGCACCGCTGGGAGTCGATGCCGAAGGAAGAGCTGAACGCGCAGATCGGCCGCCGGATGATCACCGGCGACCGGATGATGATCGCGCAGATTTTCTTGAAGAAAGGCTGCGTGGTGCCGCGCCATGCGCACGAGAACGAGCAGATCACCTACGTGCTCGAGGGCGCGCTGCGCTTCCACCTCGGCGCGACCGGCGCGCAGGAGGTCATCGTGCGCACCGGCGAGGTGCTGACCATTCCGCCCGACTTGCCGCACACCGCGGAGGCGCTCGAGGACACGCTCGACGTCGACATCTTCGATCCGCCGCGGCAGGACTGGCTGGACGGCAAGGACCAGTACCTGCGCGGCAAGTAGCCGTGGACCTCGGAATCCGCGGTAAGGTCGCGCTGGTGACCGGCGCCAGCGCGGGCATCGGCGAGGCAGTGGCGCTGTCGCTGGCGGCGGAGGGAGTCCGCCTCGCAGTAGCCGCGCGCAGACGGGAGCGCCTCGACGACCTGGCTGCCCGCGCAAAGGCGGCGGGCGCTGAGGAAACCCGCGCATTCGTCTTCGATCAGTCGAGCGCGGAGTCGATCGCACAACTGTGCAAGGACGTCGAGGCGCAGTGGGCGCCGATCGAGGTTCTGGTGATCAACGGCGGCGGCCCCGCGCCGGGAACGTTCTCGCAGATGACGCCCGCGGCCTGGGATGCTGCCTACGCGCTGACGTTGCAGAGCGCGGTTCGACTCGCCTCGGCCGTGCTGCCCGGGATGCGCGCGCGGCGGTGGGGCCGCATCGTCGCGCTCGAATCGGTGTCGGTGAAGCAGCCGATTCCGGCGCTGGTGCTCTCGAACGCATTCCGCGGCGCGGTGGCGGCGGCGATGAAGTCGCTGGCCACCGAGGTCGCCGCTGAGGGAATCACCGTCAACACCATCGCCACCGGACTGGTGATGACCGACCGCTTTCGCAGGATCTACGACACGCCCGAGAAGGTGGCGGCGGCGGTAGCTGCGGTCCCGATCGGCCGCCCCGCCACGCCCCCGGAGTTCGCGCCGATGGTCGCCTTCCTCTGCGGCGAGCCCGCCCGCTACGTGACCGGGCAAACCATCTCCATCGACGGCGGTCTCACCGCCGGCGTCTTCGGCTAGTCCGCCGACAGCGGAACTGGACAGTACCCCCATCGTGGCCTCCTACTGTCGCATCCATGAAAAAATCAGCCGGTTTAAAAGTGATGGTGATCACACTCCTGGGATTGATGACACTCAGCTGCGGCAGCGGCTCGTCATGCAAGAGCGGCTACAACTACTGCATGGATCCCGGCGGCAATGGCATCGATACCTGCTGTCCGGCGACCGCCCCGGTCTACTGCGTGAACAAGCACGGCTGCATCCCGATGGACAGCATCACCTTCTCCGACGGGTCTTGCGGGACCAAGTACTTCTGTTCCAGCGAATATTAAGGACCCTGATAGATCCGACCTTCGGCGTAGATCGACCTGCGTGGATGTGGGTGTACGGTCGTTTCATGGGGCGCACCGGGGTCGAGGAGCGGCACGACGACACCCTGCCGCTGGCCGAGACCCCGCGGCAGGTGATCGCCTCGCTCGGCGGCCGCTACGTGGTGGAGCGCGAGTTGGGG
>VBLM01000024.1 GCA_005879095.1 Deltaproteobacteria bacterium | reverse complement strand
TCACCTCGAAGACGCGGTCGCGGATCTCGATGATCGAGACGTCGAACGTTCCACCGCCGAGGTCATAGATCACCGTCGTCTCGTGAAGGTCCTTGCCGATGCCGTACGCGAGGGCCGCCGCGGTGGCTCGTTGATGATCCGGACCACCTCGAGCTGGATCATCTTGCCCGCGTCCTTGACCGCCTGGCGCTGTCGATCGGTGAAGTAGGCGGGCACGGTGACGACCGCGCGGGTGACTTTTTCCCCCAGATAGTCCTGCGCGACGACCCGAATCTTGTTCAAGATCTTGGCGCTGATCTCGGAGAGCCGAAAGTTTTTGTGGGCGACGTCCAGCACCACGTCGTTGCGCTCGCCCGCCTTCATCTCGTAGGCGACGCTCTTCTTCATCTGGCCGACGACGTCAGTATGGAACGAGCGGCCGATGAGCCGCTTGGCCGCGTAGATGGTGTTGCGCGGGTTGAGCTGCCACTGGCGCTTGGCCTCGTGGCCGATCAGCTCGTTGCCCTTGTCGTCGATGGCGAAGATCGACGGGATGATGAACTCGCCGCCTTTGTAAGGGATGAGCTTCACCTGGCCGTTTGCCTCGACGATGGCGGCGCACGAATTGGTCGTCCCCAGGTCGATGCCGATGATCTTGCTCACGAGTGTTACACTACCATGGTGGACTCACTCCGCTACTTGAAGAGCGTAGGCGAGCAGGTCCAGCAGGCGTTCCTCGGCAACAAGACCATCCTCGCTTTCCAGGAGTACATGGAGGCGTTCTTCGAGGCGCCTCGCGTGCACGCGCGCGACGCGGCCCAGTACATCCGCGACTGCTTCGATTACTACGCCACCGAGACGCTGGAGAAGCCGTCCGGGCCGGTGCGGCGCTTCAAGCTCTTCGATCGGCCCGGTGATCGGGCAGGAGGAAGTGCAGAACGCGATCTACCGCATCCTCCACTCGTTCGTGCGCGCCGGCCGCGTCCACAAATTGATCCTGCTCCACGGCCCCAACGGCTCGGCCAAGAGCTCGCTGGTCGGCTGCATCCAGCGCGCGCTGGAGGATTACTCACGCAAGGAAGAGGGCGCGGTCTACCGCTTCAACTGGATCTTCCCCAACGAACGGCTGGTGAAAGGATCGATCGGCTTCGGCGACAAGGTCGCCGGTGGCCAGGCGGTCGAGTCGTACGCGCACCTCGAGGGCGAGCAGATCGACGCGCGGCTTACATGTGAGATGAAAGACCACCCGCTCTTCCTCATCCCCCGGGGCGAGCGGCAGCGAATTCTCGTCGAGCACACCCGGCCGGCCGCGGACTTCCAGCTCTCGCAGGGTGTGGTCGAAGGTGAGCTGTGCCACAAGTGTCGCCAGATCTACGCGGCTCTGTTGCAGTCGTATAACGGAGACGTACTCAAGGTTTTGCGGCACGTGCAGGTCGAGCGGTTCTATCTCTCGCGGCGGTACATGATCGGCGCGGTCACGGTCGAGCCGCAGATGTCGGTCGACGCCGACTACACGCCGACTACCGCCAGGTCACCTCCGACAAGAGCCACGGAGCGCTGCCCGGAGCGCTGCAGAACCTCTCCCTGTACGAGCCGTACGGGCCGCTGGTGGCGGGTAACCGCGGCGTGCTCGAGTTTTCCGATCTGCTCAAGCGCCCTCTCGAACACTACAAGTATCTGCTCGGCACCATCGAGACCGGCATCGCGCGGATGAACCACTTCCTGCTGCACCTCGACAGCGTCCTGATCGCCTCGAGCAATGAAAAACATCTCTCCGCGTTCAAGGAGATGGGAGACTTCGCAAGCTTCAAAGGGCGGATCGAGCTGGTGCGCGTGCCGTATCTGAGGCGCGTGCAGGAGGAGCAGCGGGTCTACGAGTTCCGCCTCAAGGAAACCGTCGGTAAGCACGTCGCGCCGCACGCCACCTGGGTGGCGGCGGTGTGGGCCGTCCTGACCCGGCTCAAGAAGCCGGTGACCGACCGCTACAAGAGCGATCTCAAGAAGCTCGCCGACCACCTGACGCCGCTGGAAAAGGCCCGGCTCTACGACGACGGCGGCGCGCCGGACCGGCTCTCCAACCAGCAGGCGCGCGAGCTGAAGAAGCACCTGCAGGAATTGTGGAAGGAGTCGGACAGCTACCCGAATTACGAAGGCCGCACCGGCGCCTCGGCGCGCGAGCTGAAGACGGTGATCTCCAACGCCGCGCAGAACCCCGGCTACAAATGTCTCACGCCGCAGGCGGTGCTCGAGGAGCTGGAAGCGCTCACCCGCGACAAGTCGGTGTACGAATTCCTCCAGCAGGAAGTGGTCGATGGCTATCACGATCACGAGGAGTTCGTCCGGGTCGCGGAGGGCGAATACCTCGACGTGCTCGACGAGGAAGTCCGCGAGGCCATGGGCCTCATCTCCGAGAAGCAGTACCGGACCATGTTCGAGCGCTACGTCCTGCACGTCCTGGCGTGGACGCGCGGCGAGCGGCTGCGCAATCCGCACACCTCTGAGATGGAGCGGCCGGACGAGGAGATGATGGCGCAGACCGAGTCGATCGTGATGGCCGGCTCGGAAGACCGCCGCGAGTTCCGCCGCGGCCTCATCTCCGCGGTGGGCGCGCACCGCCTCGAGCACACCGAGGGCGAGCTCGACTACTCGCAGATCTTCCCCGACATCTTCCGCCACCTGCGCGACCACTTCTTCGACGAGCGCAAGCGGACGCTGCGCAAGAACGCCGAGAAGGTGCTGCGCTTTCTCGGCGACGAGCGCGGGCAGCTGTCGAGCCGCGAGCAGCAACAGGTTGCCGACACTCTGCGCGGCATGCAGGAAAAGTCCGGCTACTGCGAGAACTGCGCCAAGGACGGGATCGTCCTGCTGCTCTCGAAGAGGTACACGGATTGATCTCGCCGTGGGTCGCGCTCGCATACCTCGGCTGGCGCTTCCTGGCGGGGGTCCGGGCCATCGCGGGGCGACACTCGACTCCGGCGCGCATCGAGCTGCAGCCGGCCCGGTTCGACGACGACTCCCGGTTTGCCCAGCTCTGCACCGACGCGCTCGCG
>VBLM01000555.1 GCA_005879095.1 Deltaproteobacteria bacterium | reverse complement strand
TGGGCCCTTCGCCTTTGGCGGAGAGGGAGGGATTCGAACCCTCGATACAGCTTTGGGCCGTATACTGGTTTAGCAAACCAGCGCCTTCAGCCTCTCGGCCACCTCTCCCAAACCAGAGACTTCACCTGCGGCGGGGCTTTGTGGACCAGAGGCGGCCTGTCTGTCAAGCGATTCAGGCTGCGGAGCGCTTGCGGTTGTGCAGCGGGCGGGCCGGCACGCCGGCCACGGTCTGGCCGGGGGCGACGTCGTGGATGACGACGGCGTTGGCGCCGACCTTGGCGCCCGCGCCGATCCGGATCGGCCCCAGGACCTTCGCTCCGGCGCCGATCTTCGCGCCGTCCTCGATCACCGGCACGCCCCGCATCTCCGACCGGCCGCCGATCACGACGCCGGGAGAGATCAGCACCTTGCGGCCGATGATCGCGTCGCGATGGATGATCACGCCGATACCGCCGTAGCCGAACTCGGTCCCCTCGCCGATGACGACCTCGGGCGGGACGTGCGCGGCAAAAAACGTTCGCGCTGCCGCGGTCACCAACAGGGCGGCGCGGCCGAAGCCGGCGCGGTACAGTACATGGGCCATTCGCTGGAAGCTCAATGCGTTGAACATGGTTGCCTCCCCAGATCCCACAGTGGTTCGAGCGCGCGCCGGTACAGCTCTTCGTGCGCCGACTGCATCCGGTCGAGCGACAGTTCGGCCTCGACGAAGGCGCGGGCGCGCCGGCCCATCTCCCGCGCCTGCGCGCGGTTGTCGAGGAGCTGCTCGAGGGCACCAGCGAGCGCCGCAGGGTCGCCGTACGGCACCAGCAGGCCGCGGTCGCCTTCGAGCAATTCGGCGTTGCCGCCCACGCGCGTGGCGACGATGGGGAGACGGGCGGCCATCGCTTCCATGATCGCGTTGGACAGTCCTTCCGCGCTCGAACAGAGCGCGAACGCGTCGGCGCGCGCGAGCAGGGCCGGGACGTCGGTGCGGTGGCCGAGCAGAAGCACCCTATTCTCAAGGCCGAGCTCGCGAATGCGCTTCTTCAAGAAAGGCTCTTCTACGCCGAGCCCGGCGCAGAGGAACTTGAGCCGCGGATGGCGCTCACGCAGGCGATGGGCGGCCTCGAGAAGCGTGCGATGGCCCTTCACCGGCCAGAGGTTGCCGATCACCGCGACCAGGACATCGCCGGTTTCGACCGGCAGCGGATCGGCCGGCCGCGCGGCGAGCGCGTCGAATGCCTGGACGTCCATGCCGTTGCGAACGACCATCACGCGATCGGGATCGCAGCCTTCCTCGGCGATGCAGACCTGCCGCACCGCTTCCGCGTTCACACAGACGAGGTCGGCGTGGCGGGCGGTGAACGCTTCGAGCCGGCGGTGGGCGACGCCGAAGCCGGGCCGGAGGTGGCCGAGATCGACCCGGTTGACGATGATGCGCGCGCCCGCCAGCCGCGCCGCCGCGAGACCGATCGCGCTCATGGCGAAATCGTTTGCGTGCACCAGGTCGACCTTGCTCCGCCGGATGTGGATCGCCAATTGCGCGACGGCGACCGCCGCCGATGGATGCAGAAGCCCGCGCAGCGGCACGACGAAGGGCTCGAGGCCGAGCGCACGGATGGGCGGGAGGAACTTCCCATACAGCTCGCAGCAGCCCACCAGCGGTTCGAAGCCGCGCGGATGGCGCCGCAGCCGTTCGACCAGCTGCCGCTCGCTCCCGCCGATATCGAACCGGCTGAGCAGATGGAGGACGCGCACCATCATTTCACCGCCTGGATGGCGAAGTTCCAGCCGAGGACGTCCGGCACCGCGCTTCCGAGCGGGCCGAGCCACTTGCGGTCGTAGACGGTGGCGAGGGCCCGCAGCCGCCGCTTGGGGAAATCGCCGAACAGCGCATGCAGCTCCGCGGACGTGTAGGCCTTGGTGCCGACGCTCTCCATGTGGTTCCAGATCACGTCTTTGAGCGACCGCAGCGGCCTTCCGTTGAGCAGGGCGCGCCGGACCCAGAGCTTGTACGCGACCAGCGAGCGGCGCGAGTACATCATCCCGATGAACTTGCCGCCCGGCCGCAGCACGCGGTGGATCTCGCGGACGATCGCTTCCGGCCGCTCGGAGTGGTGGATCACGCCCCAGGAGTAGACGGCGTCGAAGCTCGCCTCTGCGAACGGCAGGTCCTCCGCGTCGGCCTGCTGTAATTGCGAGGAAAGGCCGTGCAGCGCAAGGTGCCGGCGGGTCGTCTCAATCGCGGAGTCGGTCAGATCCACGCCGTGGCAGCGCGCGCCGGCGCGGGCGAACTGGAGGTGATCGCAACCCGCCCCGACGCCGATCTCCAGCACGTCCTTCCCGCGGAAGCGGGTGAACTGCGCGACCGAAAAGATGTGCGGCTCTTCCGCGTAGCGGTGCTCTTCGACCTCGGCGAACCAGTCGCGGGAGCGCGGCGGCGCGGCGCCGACGATCCACCGGCCGGTCCCGCAGGGCTCGGCTTCCCAGTACCGCCGCACGGCGGCGTTCAGACCCATCGCCCCTCCCTTGTAAAAACTGAACACGCCTGTGGGGCGTGCAAGGGAGGGGCAGCCAGGCGAGCGCTTCTTGACGGAGCGGGCGTCCCCCGGCACAACTGCGTCCAACGCGCCTGTAGCTCAGCTGGATAGAGCAGCGGCCTTCGAAGCCGCGGGCCGCAGGTTCGACTCCTGCCAGGCGCGCCACTTCGCTGTGAGAACGATCAGAACGTGTATTTCGCCCCGAGCTGCATGCGCCAGCGTGAGAGCGTCGGGCTGTAGACGGGGACGACGATCGACGGCGGCGCCTTGAACGAATAGAGCGGCCGCTTGTTGACGGTGTCGTACCCGACCGCGCTCAAGAAGTTCGACGGGGCGGTCTCGAACGGCGCCACCTGGTCGAAATGGCCCCACTGGGGGTTGAGCAGGTTGAGGACGTTGAAGATGTCCCACTGCGCCTCGATGCGCTGGCCCTTCAAGTCGGGCGAGAGCCACGAGAGGCGCAGGTCCATGAAGTCCTGCCACGGGTTCCGGCAGGCGCCGCGCTGGACAAAGCCGCCCTTGGCGTCGCGCAGGCAGTCCTGCGAGTCGATGAACTGGGCCAGCTTGGTGTACTGAGTTGAGTCCTGCAACGAGATCTGGCCGGGGTTGGCGGGAATGAACGGCACATCGTTTCCGTTCTGGCCGTCCCCGTTGACGTCGCCCGTCACCAGCCAGGTGTAGGGCGCCTGGTCGAAATGGCCCCACTGGGGGTTGAGCAGGTTGAGGACGTTGAAGATGTCCCACTGCGCCTCGATGCGCTGGCCCTTCAAGTCGGGCGAGAGCCACGAGAGGCGCAGGTCCATGAAGTCCTGCCACGGGTTCCGGCAGGCGCCGCGCTGGACGAAGCCGCCCTTGGCGTCGCGCAGGCAGTCCTGCGAGTCGATGAACTGGGCCAGCTTGGTGTACTGAGTTGGGTCCTGCAGCGAGATCTGGGCGGGGTTGGCGGGAATGAACGGCACGTCGTTTCCGTTCTGGCCGTCGCCGTTG
>VBLM01000086.1 GCA_005879095.1 Deltaproteobacteria bacterium | reverse complement strand
GGATCAAGATCGGCGACCTGCTGGTCAAGGCAGGCGTGATCACCGACTTGCAACTGCGCGCCGCGCTCGCCGAACAGCAGCAGTGGGGCGGCAAGCTGGGTGACATCCTCGTCCGCATGGAGTTCCTCACCGAGGAGATCCTCGTCCGCGCGCTGTCCAAGCAGACGGGAATTCTGCGCGCCGACCTGACCGGGGATCCCGACCGGCCTTCGCTGGCGCTGATTCCCGCCGAAGTCGCCGAGGAATTCGGCCTGGTGCCGATCGGCTTGAAAGACGAGGGCCGCACCATCGTGGTGGCGATGAGCGACCCGCTCAACATCGGCGTCACCGATCACCTCCGCTCGCTCACCGGCGCGAAGAAGATCGACTCGCAGCTGGCGGGCGCGAGCGCCATCCGCAACGCCATCTCGCGCTGGTACCGCGGCGAAGAGATGCTCGGCGAGGAGGGCGAGCAGTCTTCGATGAAGGTGGTCGACAACAGCGGCCAGTCGGTAGTGACGATGGACCCGCGCAACAAGGGGAAGAATGCGCCGCCGTCCGCGCCGCCGCCCTCCACCGGGAACGGTGCGCCGCGAACGAGCGCGGTCGAGGTGCTGCGCGGCGTGGAAGAGACGCAGCGGCGCTCGGTGGCCGCGCTCAAGGCGATGGTCGAGCTGCTGATCGAGAAAGGCGTCTTCTCGCGCGACGAATATCTCGCGCGCGTGAAGCGGTAGGAACGGAGACTTCGATGCCGCCGCGCAAGCGCCTCGGACAGCTGCTGACGGAACTCGGCGTCATCGACGAGCACCAGCTGCAGAGCGCGCTGGGCCACCAGAAGCAGTGGGGCGGCAAGCTCGGTTCGGTCCTGGTGCAGAAGGGCTTCTGCAAGGAGCCGGACGTCGTCGCCGCGCTCTCCAAGCACCTCGGGATGCCGCAGGTGAAGCTGGCGGACGCGAAGATCGATCCGCGCGCGGTCAAGTTCGTCAGCAAGCAGATCGCGGAGAAGCTGCACGTCTTCCCCTACGAGCTCTCGGGCGGCGGCCGCGGCGAGGTGGTGACGGTCGCGATGAGCGATCCCACCGACCTCTCGGCGGTCGATCAGCTCGCGTTCCATACCGGCAAGCGGATCAAGCCGATGCTGGCCGGCGACACCGAGATCGTCCAGGCCATCCAGACGCACTACGCGGAGGAGAAGAAGCCTGCCCCGCCGGCTGCGCAGCCGAAGCCCGTGACCGGTCAGATGGCACCCGTTCCGGCAGCGCAGGCCGCGCCGGCCGCGGCAGTCGGGACACAGTTTCCCCGGCGGATCGGGCCGGAGTCGGCCACGCCCGCAGCCGGGACGCCGCGGGCCGCGCCGTACATTCCGCCGCCGATTCCGGCCGCGGCGCCGAAGCCGGTGCAGAAGCTGGACGAGATCGAGCCGGACGAGTCGATCTCGGCCGCAGCCGCGCCGCCCCCGAGGCCGGAGCCGGTCGATCTCCCCGAAGACGACGGGCAGATGATGGGTCTCGAGCCGATCGCGGCGCATTCGCAGTTCGGCGATGAGGTTTCGGGCCAGGAAGAGGTCGCCGGCGAAGGCAGCGCGGCGGACGCGGTGGAGGGCCTCGAGTCGGCGAGCGTCAAGCACGAGGGCGTGGAAGAGGCCTCGCGGATGGAAGGCCTGGAGCCGATCGCGGCCCACTCGCAGGCGGCGGAACCGGAGGGCGGCTGGGGCGCCGAGGCGACGCCGCCGGCGGAAGGCTGGACGGCGGAGCCCGCGGCCCCCTGGGACCAGACTGCGGAAACGCCGGCGCCGGAGGCAGCGGGTTGGGCCGAGGAAACGCCGGCCCCGGCTGTCGAGCCAGAGGCCGCGGCGGACTGGGGTGGCGGCGAGAGCGGCTGGACTGCGGAGGGCGCGGCGCCCGCGGGAACGCCTTCGGAGGCGCCCGATGAGCTGCCGATGGACGCCATCATCGGCACCGCCGAGACAGCGGAGGGCACGCCCGCGCAGCCCGCGGGATGGGGCACCGAGGAGCCGCCGCCGGCGCCCCAGGAGAGCGCCCCCGAAGAACAGGCCGCGCCGCCGGAAGAAGCACCGCCGCCGTCCGAAGAGGCCGCATTGCCTTCTGAAGAGGCAACAGCGCCGGATGCGTGGGCGTCGAGCGAGGACCCGCTGGCGGCCGCCGGCGAAGCCCCGCCCGCCTGGAGCGAAGCCCCCGCGGAGGAACCACAACCGGAACCCGCGCCGGAGGCTCCCGCCGAGGAGACGGCCGCGGAGGCCGCTGCATCCGAGGAAGCGGCCGTGGAAGCATCTGCATCCGAAGAAGCCGCTCCGGAAGCGCCGCTGCCCGAAGAAGCCGCACCGGAAGCGCCGCCGCCCGAAGAAGCCGCACCGGAAGCGCCGCCGCCCGAGGAAGCCGCGCCTCCCACCGACGAGCCGACGCCGCAGGAAATGTCGCCCGAGGCCCGGCCGATCACCGACAAGTTCGGGACCGACGCCTCCGCCGAGGCCGCTGAGCAATCGGCCACCGCCGAGACCGAGGCCCCGCCGGAATGGGGCGAGCAGGCCGAAGAGCCTGCCGCTCCCGCAGAGGAAGGCGCCGCGGCAATGGAAGAGGCTCCACCTTCCGAAGAATTCTCCGAAGAGCAGAGCGAGCTGAAGCTGGAAGGCTGGATCGCGCCGCCGCCGGAACCCGAACCGCAGGGCGCGGGCTGGTTCGGCCAGGCGCTCGAAGCGACCACGCCGCTCTCCTCGGCCGACGTCACTACGCTGGCCAGCCTTGGCGTTGATCCCAACGACGGCGTCGGCGCGCTGCGGCTGCTGGCGGCGATGGTCCGGGTGCTCAACCGGGGTCAGCAGGTCGACCCCCTCGAGGTTGCACTCGAGGTCCGCGAGAGCAGGCAGCAGGCCGCCGCCGAGTACGCCGCGGCGCAGGCCACCGACGGCGAGCCGCAGCCGGAATCGCAGGAAGCGGACCAGTCCGAGCAGACGCCGGCCGAGCCGGCGGAGCCGGCCGAGACGTAGGACACCTTCCGCACCCGCACCCACGCGCGTCCCCTTGTCTCCCACCCGGGAGCAGTGCGTAGCGTCACGCCATGGAATTTTCCTTGTCGGGGAT